>NZ_JBVVQK010000004.1:0-289259 GCF_055811175.1 Mesorhizobium sp. WSM4828
ATCCTTGTAGCGATTGAAGATCTTGTAGCCCGTCTTGCGCGAGATGCCGAACTCCCGGCACACATCGCTCATGCCTTGCCCGTCGAGAAGGCGAGCGACAAAACGAAGACGTTCCTCCATCACCGAACACTCTTTCCACGGCATCAACACCTCCGGCCAAAAGCCAAAAGTGTTACCCATGTGTCCGGTACAAAACGTCACCTATGTCTCGGGTCGCTCACACTGACGAATGTACTCCTGCCTTCGTCAGCGGGCCGTGTGGTGAGAAGGCCGTTCAGATAGCCTTTGACCTCCACCTCAACACCCGTCCCGTCATCCTTGCGGAACAGCGTTGCGGTCGAAATGATCTCCCGAAGGAAGTCAGCGCTCTCCGCGATGCCGGCGAGTCCTCCGGTCCTGAATGCTTCGTGCAAATCGCGCATTGCTCGCTCAAACCGCAGTTGCGCAGCGGGAAGAGACGACACCGTTTTCTCCGGCTCCGGCTGCACTGCCAGTTCGGCCTCTATAGCTTTTCGCCTGTCTCTCAGCGGCGGTAATTCCTTGGCAAGTTCAACGTCCTCGATCATGCCTTCGCGCGCCAACTTCATAGTGCGCGTCCACTCCCGTTCGACAATCTCTAAGTCTCGCTCCAACCTGATACGCTTCGCCGCCTTATCCCCAATCAGGCGCTGGCGTTCTCCCTGCTAGGCCGAGATGTAGGCGGTCAGATTTTCCGGTGACCGGAGCTTCGCTACGAGGCTTCCGACGACAAGTTGCTCAACCGTATCGAGGTAGAATGTTTTAGGGTCCGGGCACGTCCCGCTTTCGTGGTGGCCTGAACAGCGGAGTCGCGTCCGGCCGCTCTTGTCCTTCCCGGCCGTAGACATTCCCGCACCGCAAGCACCGCACTTAAGGAGACCTGTCAGCAGGTGCTTTGCCTTCCGCATTTTTGATGCGATGGCCGGCGTCACCTTCTCGCGGCGATGGGCCTGTGCGACCTCCCAGAGATCATCCGAGACGATGCGCAACTCTGGCACTGGAGTGCGCTTCCATTCGCTTTCCGGCTTTGACCTATCCAATCGATTGTTCGGCAAAATGCTTGGTAATTACCGGATTTGCACTATTTCGCATTCTGCGAGTTCTTCCCCACCAAAAATCATACCCTGCATGGAACAAAGTTCCTGCCCGGCGCAATTCGTACGCCGGGGCAAAAAAGCAGTAGGCTATGTGGGACAATGAAAGCGACCGGCCGGAGCACAGCTTTGTCCGGCATCTCGTACGTCAGACAGGCATTAGGGAGATCGAGGCGCGCAAACTCGTTGAGGCGATCGGCACCGAGTGGCGGTTACTCGTTCGGGAGGCTCGGAAGCTAAGCCGCACAAAATGGCTGCGCAGCCGTTCCGGTGGGCAGCAGCCCTGCTACGCCGTGAACTCACAAATACGGAATGACCGGGACGGGGTGGCAAGCGGAAATGGCCGCTTTCGGGGGGCAGCGCAAAAAAGCCGTCGCTCATGAGGCTTCTGCTGAAACGAATTGCCAATTAAGTTTCATATTGTTAGTGCCATCCGTGAAAGCCGATGGTACGCATCTCTACAAAAACTGGGAGAGGAAGAATATTGCCGTGCTGAAGCGTATTCTTGCCGGGTTCATCGTCGTTATAATGCTAGTCGGTCCGACGATTGCCGGGCCATTCGAGGATGGCGTTGCTGCTGATAAGCATGGCGATTATGCCGAGGCGGCAAAGTCGTATCGTCTAGCAGCCGACCAAGGCCATGCCCATGCCCAATTCAACCTCGGTCATATGTACGCCACCGGCCGAGGCGTCCCGAAGGACTATGTTGAGGCGATGAAGTGGTTTCGTCTGGCAGCCGGCCAAGGTCATCTGAAGGCCATTGCCAGCTTAGGCATCCTGTATGCCCAAGGCCATGGCGCCCCGCAGGACTATGCCGAGGCGGCAAAGTGGTGTCGTCTGGCGGCCGAACAAGGCAATGCCGAGGCCCAATACTTGCTCGGTTACATGACCGCCACCGGCCAAGGCGTCCCGCAGGACCGTGCCGAGGCGGCAAAGTGGTATCGTCTGGCGGCCGAACAAGGCAATGCCGAGGCCCAATACTTCCTCGGTTACATGGTCGCCAACGGTCAAGCCGTCCCGCAGGACTATGCCGAGGCGGCAAAGTTATATCGACTGGCGGCCGGACAAGGCCATGTCTATGCTCAGTTCGAACTCGGATTTTTGTATGCTACCGGCCAAGGCGTCCCGCAGGACTACGTGCTTGCATACATGTGGTCCAATTTAGCGGCGGCGCAGGGGCACGAGGTTGCGGTTCTGAACAGGGATGGGGCCGCCAGAAAAATGTCTCCCGACCAGATCGCCGAAGCACAGCGCCTGGCGCGAGATTGGAAACCCACGAACTGACAAGGCCTCTCCCGCTTCCACAAAGGCGTCGCATCGCAAGTCGATATGACAAGCTGGCAGAAAACTACCTCGCTGCCCTCAAACTCGTCTCCGTCCGAATTACGCGGTAATGCTTCTACCTCCCTGAATGCAGCGCCGCCTTCCCGATCAGAAACTTTGAGCTTAAAGGTGCTCAAATGCATGACGACGACACAGACCGGCAAGAGGCTGACTACGCCCGGCATCTTGCACGGCAGATCGGAATCTCGGAAACCGATGCACGGCATCTGGTTGACATGCTTGGTCCTAATTGGCCGCCGCTCATACGTGAGGCACGGGATATCAAAGCCTGCCGTAACTCGCCGGAAAGCCGTGAACCAGTGCATTGATCTCGTGACCCGCTGTGGGGCACGATGCTCATGAACCGATGTTGAGCTTCTTGATATACGGCTGAAGTGCAGCATTGAGGCGGTTCATTGCTGCAACTAGCGCTTTCTGAATACCCTCCCAATCCGCATCGGGAGAACGGTAGCCCCCCGCGATGTTGGCTCGTATGCGGCTACCGTGCTTTCCATCCAGCCGCTCCCAGCTAAGCGGGCCACCAAAAGCCGCTTCGATCTCAGATTTGTGTGCGGCAAGCTGATCAAAGATGGCTTTGTTGGCGGCCTCCGAACTCTTGCCACGATAGATGAAGAGTTCGGCCCCGGCATTGTCCTGGGTAACTACGTAGTTCAAGCTCAGACCACGGACGCCGGATGAGGCCGCGATCCAGGTCGTTTGGTTTGGCGTGAGATGCGCATGCAACTTTGCCTCAGGAAGCGCCAGCAAGCGGCTCCACCAATCGTGTCGAATGTTATGGCGCTCCGCGATTTCTTTCTTGGTACGCCCAATGTCCTTCGTCTCTTCCGAGGGACCTACGATAACTGTGAGCAACGGCGCGGCTGGTGAGACTCCTATGCGAACAGCCTCCACCTTGACCAAATAAAAATTGGCGCTGCTTGCCTCGTTGAGCCATGTGATTGCTGCGACGTGTTCTGGTCTCGGCTCCGACACAATCCACACGGCTGTCTTAGCCCCCATGGCCGTCAGATACGTGATCACCTTGCCAAGGTGGTCGTGATTGCTCTTCTCTAATTGGTTTTCAATGATGACGGTCGCCCCGAATTCGTCTTCGCCCACAAGATCGATGCTGAATGACCCGGCTGCCCGTTCGCGCTCCAGAGAGACCAGATTGAGGTCCATGACATCGTTGAGCACGTCGATGTTTTGCTGGAGCCATTGCGTGAAGTCATAGGCTTCGTGTTTCCAGACTTCGCGGAGCGCCACGCGTTCAAGTCGGCCGATACCTAGGTGATCCATAACTGCCCCTACGATGTAACAACGGCAGCACTATGGAGGCGATCCGTAAACGAACCGATCACGTTACTGGCGTAATTATTCGCAATCGAATGAACAATGCGGAGCAGTATCATGACGCGTGTGCAGCAGCCGGCGGGCCAAAGAGGTAGCCTGAAATGGATACAGCTTGCCATAAATCAGCACGCCCAAATCCTCGATCATCAAATCACGGCATTGATGGGCGAAACAGGGCCGATCACATGGCTATCGCCTCGGAGTGATGACGCCTACGCCGAATACCGCGATAGCGCGTTTCTCGACCTCATTGATCATGGAGGTCTCCGCGATCGGCTGTCGGAATTTTGGCCCCGGCATGGACCTCAATGGGACGCGCTCGGCAGGACAGCGTCCGGCTGCATCTTACTTGTTGAAGCCAAAGCGCACGTCGATGAAATCTGTTCGCCGGGGTCCAGCGCCAGCCAGTTAACGCGCTCGCTGATCGAGAAGTCGTTGGCAGCTACGGCAGTCCACATGGGTGCGAAGCCGCGAGCGACGTGGATCGACACTTTCTATCAACTCGCCAATCGCTATGCATATCTGCACTTCTTGCGCGCGAACGGTGTCGATGCCCGGCTGGTCCTTGTCAATTTCATCGACGACACCGAAAGAAAAGGCCCGACGAGTGTGGCAGAGTGGCAAGCTGTTTATCAGATCGTGGACCACGTCATGGGCGTGCCAAAGCGGCACCCGCTGGGCAAGTTCGTGCTGCACGTTTATCCGTCTGTTGCCGGATGGATGTAGTGGGCCGCGCATCTTGCGAAGGCAAATGAGAGTATGTGTCAGTCGTCGTGGGGACGTAACAACTGATCGTCAATTTGGCGGATGCGCCTCCGAATGACACCGACCTCGGAGAGGACGACGGCCGCCAACGCTTTACGCCAAGCAAGCAACACCGCCGTTACGAAGATGAACACGCTAACGAAGACGATAGCCGTCGAATTGCCCCGCACCGCATCCCCCCATGGCTGCCCCGCTAAGACCTAGCCCCAAGCTTCCACGGATGCGAGGCGCTTCTGACTAGGATGCTGCCCGATATGTGAACGGAACGCTTTCGGAGCGTTGGCTTTGGCTGTAGCGGCCACCCGATACCATCGGTCCCCATGTGTTTCTTCCCGGTTTGTTCGCTGTGGGGAACGCTTGTAGCGGTCTCCCGCTACCACCATTCCCCCCACTCCTTTTACGCCATGGGGAAGGCACCCTCGCCCAAGAGTGCCGTTAGACGTCCGGCGATTTCGACTTCGATTCCGCCGATCCTCGAAGGATCTCGAAACACCGTGACGGTTTCGATCAACTCCCGCATCGCTTCTGCGGACTCGGGATCGCCTGCCTCAAGGCCCTTGGCAAGCCCTGCTCGAAGTTGGTTTACTTGTTCCTCGTAGCGTGCCAGCACTGCAGGATGCAGCGCGATCACGCCGGTCGCCGCGGGCGCCTGATCCAGCTCAGCCACAATGCACTTGCGCTCTTCATTGAGCGTCATTGATTGCGGTCCCAACACGGTTGGGTCGCCATGGCCCTTGGCGATGGCGCTTGTTGGGCGCAGATCTGCCTGCAGGGGTCGTCATTGTTGTTCGGCTCTACCGCAGCGGCGCGTGGAGAGATTCACCAAAGCCACGATAGTCATAGGCGAGAACACCAATTCCGCTTGCCGCAGCCCTCTATTTGTAGCGGCCGTGGCGCTGCAGCACTTCGATCTGGTAACCGTCGGGGTCGCCCACGAAAAAGAACCGCGCAAACAGCCCGCCTTCGTGGTTGAACTCGACAATTTTTCGCGGATTGAGGCCTGCCGCCGCCAAGCGCTCGTGTTCTGCCTCTAGGTTGTCAACGCAAAGGGCGATGTGGCCATAGCCGTCGCCCAGCGAGTAAGGTTCTTCCCTGCCCTTGTTGATCGTCAGTTCGAGTTCGAAATCGGCTTCCGCATTGCGCAGGTAAACCAGTGTGAACGTGTCGAAATCCAACCGGTCCGCAACATCTAGTCCGAATGCGCTTCTGTAGAAATTGACCGACAGGTTCTCTTCCAGCACCCTGATCATCGAATGAATTACTTTCGCCAAAGGAGCCTCCGGTCTGCCGAGCGGTTTCGCATACAGTAGACCGTGGCCTATTGGCCGGAAAAAGGGTGGCAGCCGGTTAGCACGTCGAAAAATTGAGGCGTAAGGGCGGTTCACTCACGAAAGTCCGATTGCAGTCACCGCAAATTGAGCGGAAAATGCGCTGGTGGTCCCACGAATGGGTGCAGAAACTGCGCTTTCGCCAAAATGGGAGGTTTTCGCGTGTGTAAAGTCTTTGCGGGGCAGGATCCGGAAGGGTACCGGCTAATCAATCGCTCAGTTCGAATAGCTGGCCATTCGACAAGCATCCAGCTCGAGGCCGCCTTTTGGACGCTGTTGGACGAGATCGCCCACGGACAGGGGATGACGGCGCCGAAATTCCTCTCGACGCTTTACGACGAAGCACTGGAGATCAATGGCCATATCCCGAACTTTGCATCCATGCTGCGCACCACGTGCACACTCTACCTGCGCGACAGGCAACCGCTCGACAATGAATCCTCGGAACGCACGAACAAGGCAGCCTGACACGCGGCCATTACGTTCGAATGCCCGAAATCCCGTGTAGCAGCCGCCTGCTACCAGCGACCCGCATTTTGGCGCTATCTAATATCAATGGCGGATCTGGCGGGGGCGGTGTAGGCTTCGCCTCACATGAAGAAGAACGAGCCGTGTCAACGGCAACGCCGAGCGAATCTGGGAGGATTCATGGTCGAGATTATCTCCAAGCGGGATGGGCCGCGGCGCGAGGACGTACAGGTCAAAAGACTGATAGAGCAGAACCGCTCGACCATCGTTCGCCTTGCCGACCAGATTAGCGGCGGCGGCTATTCGGCTTCGAGGAAACCACGCCAGCAACCGAAAGCGGAAGGTCTGATCATCCATATTGGCGGCAGCGCGGCGCCTGTGGCCGAACCCAAGCCGTCCATCCAAGTCACCATGAACGGCCGTGTGATCTCCAAAGATCAGAACACAGGCCGCCAACTTCATCACATCGGCGATATCCGCAACCGGGACGGAGACCAGGTCTTCGTACTGGCGACGAAGCAGAATGGCTTCTTCTCGCCGGTCAACGAAACCGTCGCCGCAGCGCTTGCCGAGTTAGACGGATTCCGCCTCGCCGCCACCTACACCGAAGAACAGCTTGCCGCCGACATCGGGGCGAAACTCGGCATCTACTAACGGGAAGACACTTGGACGAAGCTTCTGTACGTCCAGGCCGCGACAGCTACAGCAATGGCATGCCCCAAAGGTTCCGTGATCGCTGAATGAAACGCGTGACAGGCCCTAATCAGATGAAGATAGATGCTCTTCCAGCGCGTGCGTCGGTGGCTGCTGGGCAGATGATTCTGGGCAACATCGACTATGATGAGCGTGCTACCATGCGCGCCTGGGAAAGTTTTCTGGCCGACGAGCCCACATGTGCGCGCGATCCAGTCCACCCACGCCACGTCCGCTCCCTCATTCACGATTCCTGGTACCGCAGCGCCACCGGCGGCATCAATGCTCAAGGAATTGAAGCGCCGCTGAGCAGCGATCGCGACGAGATAGAATACCTGACGCGGGCCAATGCAGAACTTCTTTCAGCGGCGCGGCGGTCGTTCGCCTCCCTTGGCCAGCTACTGGACGGCACAGGCGCGATGCTGGTTCTGGCCGACAGCGACGGCGTGTTGATCGACACCATCGGCGACAAGAAGACCCTGCATGACGGCATGGATATCCACCTCGCCATCGGCGGTAAGTGGAACGAAGAAGCCGTCGGCACCAACGGCATCGGCACTGCGCTGTGGACCGGCGAGCCAACTTTCGTCCATGCGGCAGAGCATTTCTGCGCCGGCATCAAATCCTGGACCTGTGCCGGCGCACCGATTCGCGATCCGCTGGACGGCAAGATCATCGGTGTGGTCGACCTGTCAGGCTATTCGCCGATCTTCCGGCCGCACAACACCGCGCTCGTTGCCGCCACGGCCCGGCAGATCGAAAAGGCGTTGGCCGAACAGCAGCAGGAACAGCGCACGCGCCTGCTCGAAGCCTTCATCTCGTCGGCTCCCAGCTACCGCCGAAAGGACGGCTTGGTCATCGTCGATCATCGCGGCCGTGCCATCTTCTGCAACAACGTGCCTGACGGCGAGACCACCGAGATGATGGACGGCCCGATGGAGCCGGGCCGTGGCCGCTGGCTGATGAACCTCCCGTCGTCCGGTTCCGACGCGGACCTCGCCAGGGCGCTACCGGCGCATCTGCGATCGTGCCACATCACGCCGCTCAAGCTCGATGGCGACCTCCGCGGCGCGGCGTTGGTATTCCCCCCTGTGCCAGCAGTCTCCAGCGTGGCGGTGGTCCACCGGGAAGTGAACAAACACCTTCAGGATGCTGTCGCTATGATCGTCGGTGAAAGCGAAGCGCTGGAGGCTGCCATCGACGTCACCTGCCGCGTCGCCCGGTCGACCAGCGTTGCATCGCTGTTGATCGAAGGCGAAACAGGTGTCGGGAAAGAATTGTTTGCGCGGCTTGTCCATGCCGGCAGCCGGCGCACAGCAAACGACCCGTTCATTGCGATGAATTGCGGGGCGATCACCAGGGATCTGTTCGGCAGCGAATTGTTCGGTCACGTCGCAGGCGCCTTTACCGGCGCCTCGCGTGAAGGCAAACCGGGCGTTTTCGAGCTCGCCAATGGCGGCGTCCTCAGTCTGGACGAGATCGGCGAATTGCCACTCGAGATCCAGCCGTTTCTGCTGCGCATCCTGGAAGAGCGCGTGGTCAACCGCATTGGCGACAGCCGCGGTCGCCCGGTGGATGTGCGCCTGGTCGCCTCGACCAATCGCGATCTCAAGCAGGAAGTTGCGGCAGGCCGCTTCCGTCGTGATCTCTATTACCGAATTGGCGCGGTTTCGATCACTGTCCCGCCGCTGCGCGAGCGCGGCGACGATGTGCTGCTGCTGATCGAACACTTCAACCGGCAGATCGCCACCGCATCAGGCGAGGACCCGCTGGAATTCTCGCACCAAGCGCTGGACGCGTTGCTCGCCTATCGTTGGCCAGGCAATGTGCGCGAACTGAAGAACCTCATGGCGCGGTTGCACATCTTGGCGCGCGGTGGGGCTGTCGGCGTCCAGGATCTTCCGGGGGAAATCAGTGCCGGCAATCGCCACAATGTGACCCTGCACAGCGATCATCCCGCAGCCATGCTCGAAGCCCCGGTGTGCACATTCGAAGATGCAGAATGCCAGGCGATCAAGAACGCGCTTGCCGCAGAGAGTGGCAATCTCAGCAAGGTCGCCCTGAGGCTCGGTATTTCGCGGCCGACGCTCTATCGCAAGCTGGGGCAATACGGCATCCGGCGCGGTTTCATTTAGACCCAGGTCCGTTCACCGGCACAAAAAACCCGCGGCATTCGCGCCGCGGGGTTGGGAGATTCGTCAACCGAGTTTGCCCTCAGGCAGCGGTCGCGGGCATGATCAGGCTTTTACGACAGCACCCGTCACTTTCTCGGAGACGTAGCCGAGGATGTTGCCGAGGATCAGCGAGATAACCACGGCGGCCGCAACCTTGGTGATGCCGCCGATGCCTTCGCCATAAGCGGCGGCACCAAGTAGAAAAAGGGCGGCAGTCGTTGCATAGCCATAGACTGCTGACGGAATGGCGCTCAGCAATGGCAGCTTGGCGGCGAGTATCAGGACGACGATTGAAATGCCGACGCAAAGCCCGGCCATGATCGCCGTAGCACCAATGGACGTCAGTGCTATCAGTGCGCCGGCGGCGCAGACCGCTCCCCAGAGGTTTGCAACCGCCGAATTCTTGAAACCGGCTTCCTTGCCGCCACAGTGATAAAAACTCCCCCAGCCTACAAACACCGCCCAGATCAGCAAATAGGGGTTGCCGATGGTGATGGCCGTCCACGTTGCAATGCCGCCCATAATGCCGATGACGACAGCCAACCCTGTGATAAGATCCAAATTGTCCTCCCGTTTTTCCAAAGCTCGAAGCAAACAAACTCGTTTCAGGATCGCGCTTCGCTGACGTCCCGACACGCAAATCGCCATGGCATCAGCCACACGGCTCAGGAAGAAAAGCTTGCCGGGTCAGGCAAGCAATCAGGCCGGCTGAGCCGCCGGTTCGCTCGTGTCCCCAATGTTTCAGGGAACGATGACGCCACGTCCGGTGAACCGCCGGTTCTTGAAATCATCAAGCGCGGTGTTGATGCTGGCGAGGTTGTATTCGGTGTAGTGCATCTTCACCTTGCCGTCGGCGTTGAGCTCCATCAGTTCGACCAGCTCGGTAAAATTTCCGACCAGGCTGCCGCCAATGTTGATCTCCTCGATGACCAGATGCGCGGTCGGCACGTTGATGTTGCCGCCATAGCCGACGACGAACAGTTGCCCGCCCTTGCGCACCATCTTCCAGCAGATGTTCTCGACGCCGAGTTCGCCAACGAAATCGATCACCACATGTGCACCGCCACCGGTGATCTGGGCGACCTCCTCGACGACGTTCGGCCCGCCATCGAGGATGAAGTCGGCGCCCAGATCCTTGGCCAGCACGCGCGCCGCCGGCTCGCGATCGACGGCGATGATGCGGCAGCCCGAAATCGCGTGCAGCGATTGCAGCGCGATGTGACCTAGCCCGCCAATGCCGAGCAGCACGCAGTAACTCCCCGGGCGAAGGAGTTTTGCCGCGCGCTTGGCGGCGCGGTAAGCGGTGATGCCGGCATCGGCCAGCGGCGCCACCTCGATCGGCGTGATGTTGGCGTTGAGTTTGATCAACGAGCGTTCGCTGGTGATGAAATATTCGGCAAAGCCGCCATTCATGCCAAGGCCGGGAAACTGGCCGTTGTCGCAGTACATATCCTCGCCGTGCCGACAGTTTAAGCAGATGCCGCAAGAGCGGAACGGATGGCAGATCACGGCGTCGCCGCGCTTGACCGATCGGACGCCGCTGCCGACCTCCTCGACCCAGCCGGCATTTTCATGGCCCATGATGTAAGGCAACAGCGTGCCTTCGGGATCCATGGTCGGCTTCCACACGCCTTCGATGATGTGCAGGTCGGTGCGGCAAAGGCCGGCGGCACCGACCCGTACGATCACTTCGTCGGGGGCGGTGATCGTCGGTGCCTTGACCTCCTCGATCCTGAGCTGGACGTTCATCTTCGGATCGTATTCGTACAGTCTGGCAGCTTTCATCGTCCTATCCTTTCACGTCGAGATTGTTCGGATTGCTCAGGCGCGGCCGAGCTTCTCAGAGCCGCCGCCGCGAGCCGGTCCGGCCGTCGGGTCCTCATCCTCGGCGAGATGGCCAATCAGCGTTTCGGTGGTCAGGATCAGCGTCGCCACCGAAGCCGCGTTGGCGAGCGCTGTGTAGGTGACGCGGACCGGATCGATGATCCCCGCCTCGAACATGTTCTGGTAGCTGCCGGCAGACGCGTTGTAGCCGTAGCCGCCGTTGATGCGCGTGACTTCGGCCACGACTGCTTCGGGATCGGCGCCGGCGTTGGCGGCGATGCGCCAGAGCGGCCTCGACAGCACCGACCGCACTAGGCGCACGCCTTCGGCGACATCGCCCTCGACGCCGTTCGCCACCTTGTCGAGCAGCGGCGCAATCTGGGCAAGAGCTGAGCCGCCGCCGGCGACCACGCCCTCTTCGGATGCGGCGCGTACGGCATTTAGCGAATCCTCGATAAGCTGGATGGTTCGCTTCTGCTCCACTGGCGTGACACCGCCGGCATAAAGAATCGCGGTGCCGCCGGACAGCTTGGCCAGGCGTTCGCGCAGCTTGTCCTGATCGATGTTCGGCGGCGAGGCTTCATACTGCCGCTGCACCTGGGCGCGGCGCGATGCGATCGCCGCATGATTGCCGCCGCCGCGAATGATCGAGGTGGAGGACGAACTGGTCTTCACCCGGTCAGCCGTCCCGAGATCGTCAGCGGTGATGTCTTCCAGCCGGCCGCCGAGGTCGCGTGCGATCACCTTGCCGCCGGTGATGATCGCCAAATCCTCCATCATCGCCTTGCGCCAATGGCCATATTCCGGCGGATGGACAACGAGGTATTTTCCAGGTCCCTGCTTGCCGAGCAGCGTCACCACCACTTCCGGCGACATTTCCTCGGACACGACCAGCAACGGCCGACCACTCTGGTCGACAATGCGGCGAACCGCATCGAGCTGCTCGGGCTCCTTGATCTTGAGATCGGTCATCAGGATATAGGGCCGTTCGAGAACCGCCTCCATCTTCTCCTGATCGGTCACCATGTGATGAGAGAGATAACCGCGGTCGAAGGACATGCCCTCGACCACATCGAGCGTGGTCTCTGTGGTGACGCTGAAGTCTGTGGTGATGACACCTTCGGCTCCCACGCGCTGATGGGCTTCCGCCACCAGTGCGCCAAGCTTGGCATCGGTCGCCGCGATGTTGGCGACCGAAGCGAGAATGCCGTTGCCCTTGGCGGGCTTGGCCGAAGCCTTGAGCGCGGCCACGACCGCCGCCACGGCAAGGTCGATGCCCTTGCACAGATCGACGGATTTCACCCCGCGTTCATTCGCGTCCACGCCACCCTGGATAAGAGCGTTGGCGAGCACGATGGCAGTCGTAGTACCGTCGCCGGCCACCTCGTTGGTCTGCATCGAGACCTCGCGGACCACCTGTGCGCCCATGTTTTCGAAACGGTCGTGCAGTTCGATCTCGGAGGCGATGCTGACACCGTCACGGGTCACCATCGGCGTGCCGATCGGCCGGTCGATCATGGCGTTCATGCCCTTGGGGCCGAGTGTCGGCTCGACGGCGGCGGCCAGGCGAAAGACGCCGCGGGCGAGAGCACGGCGGGCTTCCGAGTTGTGAAGCATTATTTTGGGCATGATTCCTCCTTCCGCCTTACGGGCGGGTTGTTGGTTCGGGGCCTCGTGCAAGGGAGGCCGTTGTGTCAGCTCTGCTTCAGGCGGTCGGCGCAGTTCGTGCCGGCACGCGATCCATGATGAAGTCGACCAGCGTCGGCTCGCCGTCGACCACATCCAGTTCCTTGTATCTCGTCTGCTTGAGCCCACGGCACAGCGCGCCGTTGAACTCCATGTTGACGCGCACGCCGCGCAGTTCGGCGAGATGGGCACCGAGCGCGGTGGGCAATATGTGTTGCCCTTCCCATGTCACGAAGACAGGATCATCCACCCGGCGGTCGGGAAAGCGTTCAAGAAGAGCCGCCCTGTATCTCGGCTTCTGGTTGGCCGCTTCGCCCGGTTCGAACCGCGCGACGTCGTATGCCGGCAGGTCCATATCGAGCATTTCCCGATCTGTCAGACCGTGCTGCCGCAGCCCGCGCAAGACCGCCTCCTGGCGGCGCTTGAATGCCTTCATGCTGAAGGTTTCGCGCAAGGCGCCGAGATCCTGATCGGCGGCAAGCTCGGCGAATATATCACCGAACGTCTTGCCGGCTTCCATGCCACGATTGACCTCTTCCGCGAACATGTGATCGTGCAGCTTGACGCTATAGGCGGGCGACCACGATAGCTGGTCGAGCGCCTTGCGGACGCCATCCAGCATGAGGAACGCGAAGTTGGGCGAGCACCAGTAGGTCGGCAGGCGGAAGTCGATCTCCACGCTGCCATCGCTCCTAACCTCGGCCCGTTCGACAAAGCCCATCTCGGTCACCGGTTCGTCGAGTTCCGGGTCATTGACCTCGGTCAGCCGCCGCCAGACCTCTGCCTGGCGGCTTGGTATTCTGGCGGCGCCCATCGTGGTTACTCCGCTGCGATGCTGAAGGGGGAGCCCGCGAGTGCCTTCTTCTTGGCATCGATGTCGATGTCATAAAGACGCGCGGCGTTGAGGCCGAGGATCTTCTCCTTGATCTCGTCGGTGAGTTGAACTCCGCGTTCGGCAGCGATGTCGTCGGGGATCTGATAGGCCCAAAATTTCTCGACAAGCCAGCGCGGCGTCCAGATCGCGTAATCGGAACCGAACAGGATCTTCTCCGGCCCGAGCCAGAAGAGCAGTTCGGCGATGACCTCGCCGAAATAGCGCGGGCGGGAATGGATGAAAGGCAGCGCTACCGCGAGCCCACCGTAGACGTTGGTTTCCTGCGTCGCGATCCAGCAGAAATCGTCGAGGCGCGGCAGGCCGCAATGCTCGATGATCCAGTTGAGGCCCTGGAAGTCCGTCGCCGCGTGATCGACGTCATGTACGTCGAAGGCATCCTTGCTGAGCGGCAGGATCGTCGGGCCCTTGTGGACGTGGATATTCCTGATGCCGAGCTTGTCGCAGAGTTCGAAGCATTTGTAGGCATCGGGGTCGGTGAGCTTCCAGCCCTTGGAGGCGCCGTTCCATTCGGCCGTGTACATCTTCACGCCCTTGACGTCGTATGTCTCCTTGAGGAAGTGGATGTACTCAAGCGCCTTTTCACCATCGCGCGGATCGAAGGCCCCATTGACGATGAATCGCTCGGGATAGAGCTTGGCCACCCCGGCGTTGCGCTCGATCGTGTTGAAACCGTTCTTGTAGAAGTCCTTGAGATAGGTCGACTGGACGATCGCCACATCATCGGGACCATCGATGAACAGATCGCGATAGAGATCGTCGGCACTGTATTTCTCGAACTTGCTCTTCTCCCACAGCTGGTCTTTGGGGCTCAGCCCCGTGTGATAGGCGTAGAAGCAATCAATGAACTGCTTGCCGTGGACATTCTTCTGGTTCTCCGGGCTGCCGTCCCAGAAATGGGTGTGGCCGTCGACCACGAAAATGTCCTTGCCTTCCGGTGTCCTAAACATTCTTTCCTCCGCAAGATGCGTGTTGATCGGTTGGGCGTGCCGCAAACAGGCGGCACGCCTGATTTTTTGCCGGCTATTCGATGTATTCGAACATCTCGTCCATGTTGCCGAACAGGATCACGGTGTTGTCGTCGATGCGCACCATCCTCCCGTAGTGGGTGGAACTGTTGACCTCGAAGGTTTCCGCCGTCATCTCGCGGCCGAGATACTCGCTGATTTCGTCCATCTTGAAGATCAGCTTGCCGGTTCCATCGATCCGGATCATCGCCGGTTGGTAGGTTACGATCACGTTCGGCTTCAGGCCCATGAATTCGGCGATGGCTCTGGCCTCGACCGAGTCGTTCATGGTGACGCCGCACTGATGCGAAATCGTTTGTTCGAAGGTGATATCCTTCATCGACCTGAAGATGTTGGATTGCGATGCGTCGCGTGCTGCAGTTGACATGACGGTTTCTCCCTGTGTCAGCGCTTGAGGCCGAGTTCGCCGAGGATCTGGCCAATCCGCTCTTCGGATTTGGCGCGGACGTCCGCGAACGCGACTGGCTTGGAATGCGGCATCGACCAGATCGGCTGCAGGCCGGTGGCTGCCTTGTCGGCGAGCGCGCCGTGCTTCTTGACCCAGCCCTGGAAGAGCTTCTTGTTGGCGGCGCCATGCTTCTCGTCATTGGCGAGCAGGTGCATGAGGTCGATCGTGTTGGCGAGGTTGCGCTCATAGTCGGCCTCGGCCGCCGAAATCACCGCCGGCGTGATGAAGTCATGGTTGGCGGCTGCGATCTGCATCAGGAAGCCGGAGCGGAACACTTCGCCCACCAGCGGCTCGAAGATGATGTTGATGGCAAAATACTGCTCGAGATAGTCGGTCGCGCCCATAATGGTCTCGACCGCTTCGCGCGTGCCTTGCCAGTTCTTGTCCTCGAGCCAGGCCTTCTTGCCGAGCTCGTCGTCCCAGTCGGGAAGATCCATGCCGATCTCGGCAAGGTAGAGCGTGATGTCCTGGGCAAGCCGCAGCTTGTAGGACGAGTTGGTCAGCGTCGCGTTGTTGATCATCTGGGTGTAGCCGTAACGCTGCGCCTGCATCAGCGAGGTGCCGAGCCCGAATTCGGCATGTTTCCAGGCGCCGAGCTGTCTCTGCAGGATCTTGACCCAGGCCTTGTCGAAGGTCTTCGGGGTGCCCGACTTGCGCGCGTTGTTGATGACGCTCTGCACCATCGTCTCGATCTTTGACTGGCGCTGGTAGTGCGTGCGCTCCCACTCCTGGTCGGGGGCGCGGAAGGCATGCCAGTTGGAGCTCTGCGCGGCGGTGTTCTGCTTGACATAGGCGCCCTTGCCGTCAGCGAAGGAGATGATCCAGTCCTGGATCAGGTAGCGTTCCGGGTCGGGCTGCACGTCGACCGTCATGTCCTCGTAGTGAGTGGCGCGCTGGCCTTTCGGGTCGAAATACCGGTACTTCCGGCTGTCGGAGTCGGCGAAGACCGCCGCGCCGGCGGCTCCGGATCCGACTGAACTCGAGGTTGCAGGCATAGTCTCTCTCCCTTGTTGCAGTTGTCGTTGGCCGTGCGTCGGCCGCCCCCTCAATGGGCCGGCGTTGCACCTGCCGATGTGGTGAACTTGTCGAAGAAGATCCGCTCGGTTTCGAAGCCGTTCATAAACAGGACCGGCTGCAGCGCATCGATCATCGGCGGCGGACCACAGGCATGGACATCGCCCTGCCCGTCGACCGCCAGTTGCTTGAGCTTGGCGTCGACACTCTGGTGCACGAAGCCACGTTCGCCTTGCCATTCGGCGTCGTCATTCGCGTGCGACAGCACAGGGATGAACGTGACCTCCGAATGCTGGCCGACCAGCTCGGCGATCCTGTCGAGATAGAACAGGTCGTTGCGGGTGCGGGCGCCGTAGAAGAAATAGACCGGACGCTTCTCGCCGCTCTTCAGATGGTCGTTGAGGATCGACCAGATCGGCGACATGCCCGAGCCGGCGCCGACCAGGATCAGGGGTCCTTGCCGTTCGTCGCGGCGGAAACAGGTTCCGTAAGGTCCGACGACGGTGACTTCGGCTCCGGCTTCGATGCCCCCGGAATCGAGTTGTCCGGAAAACTTTCCCTCAGGGTATTTTTTGATGATGAAGGAGAGTTTTTCGGTTTGGTCCGGCGTATTTGCCATGGAGAACGAGCGCGTAATCGTCTCCCCTTTTTGCGTGGTAACCGTGATGTCGACATATTGCCCCGCCCAGAACTTCATCGGCGAGCCGAGTGCGATCTCGATGCCGCGAATGTCGTGGGTCAGGTGCTCGATCCGAGCAATCCGGCCCTTGTACGTCTTCACGGCGATCGCTTTCGCCAGAATCTCCTCGTCGTAGTTGAGAAGCTCGACTTCCAGGTCGGAGAAGGCGATGCAGCGGCACAACAGCACGTGCCCGCTCTCCTTCTCCATGTCGTTCAGCGCGAAGGTCGAGTATTTCAGCATGTCGACTTCGCCGTCGAGCAACACGCTTTTGCAGGCCGAGCATTGCCCTTCCTTGCAGCCGTGCGGCAGGGCAATGCCCTGGCGGAACGCGGCGTTGAGCACCGTTTCCCCATGCTCGACATCGAACTCGACGCCGACCGGGCTGAGCCTGACCGTGTGGGTTTCCGACATGCGGGACCTCCAGTGAAAGCAAGGGGCGGGACGAACCCGCCCCTTGGCCTGATCAGTTGCAGGGGGCGATGGTGAAGCCCTTGGCGTATTCCGCCAAGTGCTTCTCGCGGTCCGCGGGCGACATGGCACGCAGCGCGTTGAGCGGCGATCCGAGCGTGTTTCCGCGCACATCGTCGAGCGTCCACATCTCCTTGTCGTCGAAGCGCAGATGCGGCTGCGGAACCAGCGTCTTGCCGTCGGAACGAACGAAGTTCAGATCCTTGATCGCATCGGCCAGATCCCAGCCGTCATAGAGCGTCTCCCACTCGCGCTTGCCGCTGAAGCGGCCCATCGCGGGCGTCGGACGGCCCTGATACTCGTCAGCGAAGGCGACCGTTGCGGTCCACTTGTCGAGTTCGTGGGCGAAGGTGTGCAACTGGCCATCGATCTCGCCGACAACCATGTCCTCGCGGATCAGGCAGGGTACGAGGCAGGACCAGCAGCGGTGCGGGTAGACGTAGCCGACGTCGCTGTTGAACAGCAGCACCTTCTCGCCCTTGTGGCTAAGCTTGGCGTACCATTTCCAGAAGTCGCCGAACTCAGCGTACCAGCCTGGATACTTGTGCTCGAACCACTCGAAGTCCTTGTCGGTCTGGGCCTCGATGCGCCAGAAATTGACTGGCCAGCCGACTGCGAAGAACTGTCCGACCTTGTGGACATAGTTCTTCTTGGTGATGCGCTCCCAGGCCGCCTGGACGTCGTCGTGATGGACCTTGATGCCGTATTTCTCGAGCGGCAGCATGTAGGTGCGGTAGTAGTCCTCATAAATCCAGCGGTGCCACATTTCCGCGTACGATTCCTTGTTCTTGTCGCGGTTGGTGGTGCCGTATTCAATGAAGGTGCCGATGGCGGCGTCGACGATCGCATGGTTCTGCCAGAAGGCGTATCGCAGGTCGCGCTCAAGCAAGAGGTGGTTCTCCGGCTCCTTGAGCGCCGCCATCAGCAGCGAATGGCCATTGCCGATATGCCGGCTCTCGTCCGACTGCACCGACAGGAAGACGGTCGGCAGCGCATAGTCGCCGTTGCGGGCGGCTTCCGAAGGCATGGCGACGAACAGCGTGTTGGTGAAGGCGGTCTCGGCGACCACGGTCAGGTACATGCAGGCGGCGGTCATCGTGTCGCCGGTGATGAAGCCTTCCGCGAACTGCCGGCCGATGGTCGTGGCATAGCATTTTCCGAAGGCTTCCTCGGTGATGTCGAAGCCGGCCGGATCGATGTAGTTCTCCATGTACCATTTCTTCAAATTCATCTGGATCGTCGAGTGGCGGAACTCGTCGATCATCTGCATGGTGAACCCGGTCCTGAGTTCCTCGCCCGGCGCGATACGGGCGACCATCGCCATCGAGCGCGCGGCCGAGATTTCCGGGAAGGGGATGATAGCCAGGAAGAGCTTCATCCACTCGACCCAGCGCGGCTCGACGTTGCGGAACATGTCACCGCGCAGCGCCGCATCAAGCGCGCCGTAGACCCGGTTGTCCTTCTCTTCCTGCATTGGAAAATAGGACCGCAGAACCTGCTTCATCGGGTCGCGCGGCGTCTTGTTGATCTTGTAGTCCGTCGGAAACGTCATCGCCTCCTGCACGTAGGAAGGATTCCAGCCGAGATCGGCAATCTTCTTGGTCGCCTCGCCGACGGAGATTCCGCGTTGCGAGGTAATCTTGTTGAGCGTCAGAGACGTCATGGTCATAAGCCTCCACCAGGTTGAGCCGCAGGTCCTTGACCCCGGCATGAAGCGGCGCACAGCACCGCAAGTGAGAGTGCGAATGGCACGGCAAAGGGTTGCGCAGTCAGGCGCGACTCATGGTCCGGCCATTCAAGTGGATCGCGGCAAAGGTTTTAGAGGCGTCTGGCAGGGATCCCCGGAGCCGACCGAATGTGCGATAGGCGTCTCGAAGCGGACGTGACTGGTTCCCTGCTTCCTCCGTTCCCTCGTTCTTTTGGCACCGCGTTGAAAGCGCGATGGGCTTCTTATGGGATTTACAAAGCAAGTGCCGTGCCAATTCAAAAATGACGTCCATGTCCGGCATTAAAACAAAAACTGCGCGCTTTCGTTGAGGGATATAATTTCCAACTGTAACGTTCTTTTACAATTGTAACGTACGGATGTAATAGTTGATATCTATTCGCAATTGCGATATATCTAGTTAGCAGATGCAGCAAATACGAAAAGCGCACGTCATCTATTTAATTTATCTCCTTTCTCTATTATTTAAGGGCGATGGCTCACGGGCGGGGCCTGCACTGGAGAAAGACGTGGCAAACGACAGTGACAGCAGGCGGCCGCCTGGGCCGATGTCCAACCGGGCCGACGGCGTCACAGGTGATCTTGTCAGGCTGATGCCCCGCGACCTGGTCTTTGTCATGCGCTTCCTGGGAGAGAGCCAATATCGCCTGCAGAGCCATTTCCAGGACTTCATCCGGGCTGAGCTTGCCGCCGGCGGCGTCACCACGGACACACATCCGATGATCCATCTGTTCATCGAGAACCATGCGACCCTGTTACGAGACTTCGTGTTTTCTGGCGTTTCGCTGTCCCGCCAGTTCCGCGTCGACGAGATCGAGCGCCTCACCGGCGATACGACATCGATGATCCGCGTCGACATCTGGGATCAGCTCAAGAGCCACATCGAAACGGCCGAACAGCAGTTCCATTCGCAGGCCGGCACATTGCCCAAATTGCTGTCGGCTTTTGAAAAACCTCCCGGACCGATGACTGGGAGCGAAAAATGACAGGAGGACAAGATGGGCCATCCTGCCAGGCGTGACGTGCTGCTCGCTCGCCGGCTCGACCTTGTCGCCAATGTCTCCGCGCTCACCGCCGAGGCGCTGCGGCTCAATCAGAAGCGCGCCGGCATTGAGATGGATGTGTTGCGCCTGGAGCTCGAAATCGGCAGAAGCGCCGCCAGCGCGCAACTGGTGCAGGACTTGCATGAAGCCGAGGAGAGAGCCGCTGCCATCATGCAAGCATGCGCGGCGTGCGAGGAACGCATCGTCGCTGCGGAAGGCGAGGTCGAGGACGTCGATCGCAGCCTCGCGGCGACGGATGGGAATTGAAGGAGGAACCAGCCATGAACCAGCACGCGATACAGAACCTGACCTTGTTCGACCTGCTGGCGCGAAGCTGGCGTCGTCTGTCGGCGATCGCTGATCTGCGCTTCAGCACCGACGGCATGGCTGTTGCGTTCACGTGCGTGGACGGAACGGTCGCAATCGCCGCAATCGCTGACAATGAACCACCGGAGACGCGGATCAGAGTGAGCGGCGATCTCGGCCAGACGACGATCCGGCCTCGGGAAAGGTTACCGGCGCCGTTGATCGCCACCGTCACATTGGGAGATGGCGATCTCCCGCTCGCCAGCTACCTTCGGTCCAGCTTCCTCGTGGGAACGGCGGCAGGCGAAGCAGTGCATCTGACCGCGGACGGCAACACGATGGAAACGTTGGTCACGGTTGACGGACCGATCGTCGCCATCGACCACAGCCCCCGGACGGCCATGACTGCCGTCAGCAACGGACAGGATATCTTCCTGTCACGCGGCCACAGCGATGCGGGGAGGCTGCGACACGGCACGACATCGTCCACGGAAGCGATTGCCTTCTCGCCAGACGGACGGCACCTCGCCTGCGGCTTCGATGATCGACTGTCGATCTGGGCGTTGGAAGACCGCGCTACCCCGATGCGCGACATTTCCCTTCCGGCGCGTCCGGTGTCCATACGCTGGAGTGACGACGGCACGCGGCTGGCCTGCGGACTCGAAACCGGAGGCTTTGCCCTGGTCAGGATGATGGAGGGCCGCGCCGATGTCGTCGCGGGATTTCCATCTCCGGTCCGGACAGTGTGCTGGAGCCTGCCGGGAAACGCGCTGTTTGCCTCTGGCGCCTTCCGGATCGCCGGCTGGTCGATGGTCGCCCCGCCGCTTGACGGCGAAACCTCGGGCGCGCTTGAGACAGGTCGCGCTGGGCTGGTCCTAGTTGAGGCGGTAGCGGCGCATCCGGAGAAAAAACTGATTGCGGCCGGCTATGCCAACGGACGGATCACCATCGCCGGGATCGGCGCGCGAGACGAACTCCTTGTCAGACCTTTGGGGAGTGCGGTCACCGCGCTCGCATGGTCCGGCGACGGACGGCATCTGGCGGTAGGCGCTGTCGACGGCACCGCCGCGATCGTTACCTTTCCCGCGCAGATGTTCAAATAGCGAACGCAATCCGTATGAAACAGGAGGATGAAATGCAGACCGAACTCACCGTGGAGGACGAGAGCAAGGACGAATTTTTCGAACGGCTGGCCAAGCTGTCGGAAGAGATGGTGGCCAAGCATGGCAAGGACTTTAGCATGGGCGCGCTGGTACTTGCCGCCCGCTGGATCGCTGAAAATCGCGTTGGCAAGCTGAAGACCAACTAGACTCGCAGCCAACCAATTGAGCTCGCAGGCCACAGTTCCGAAGGAGATCCAGGCGACGGTGTAGCCAGCGTCGCCTTGATCTGAAAATCGATCCAGGACAATCAGAATACCAGGTCAATGATGACGATGCGGTGGCCGCCCTGCAGGCAGCGCTCGATGCTGGCGTCTTCAGCCATGGCCGCACGTGAGCTACGTGTGAAAGGTGCCTTGAGAAGGAGAAAATCGAGACGAGGCCCAAATCATTTCCTTCAAAACTTGCTGACTTGTCCGTCGACGCTCAATTCAGTGTTGAACAAGTGGACGTAGCGAAGGGACCGTTCCGTATGGTTCCGCGATGCTCTCACCATCGAATTGGCTATGCCCTGCTTCTATTAGTCCAACAGCAGCCCACCTTCGAAGGTCCGGCATAGCCTCCGCGTGTGTCGGCTGAGCGCACATCTTAGATCACGCGCGCGTCCTCCGGGCGCGGCTCGACCCTGCAACGGTGAATGTAGGACGATCCGCGCTACTGTAACGTCGCACGCCCATAGGAATCGAGGACACGGGTGATGCTGCCAATCAGCAGGTCATGCGCAACGGGCTCGATCCGACCTGCCGCAACGTCGGCATCGAGTTGCCCCAGATACTGGCTGACCAAAGGGCGGGGAATGTCCCTGTCGCCCAGAAAATCCAGCAGCGTCTGTGTCGCGTGTTGTGCGTCGGGCGTCGGCCAGTAGTAACGGATGCGGTCGCTGAAGGAGAAGTGCCGCTGCACGCGCTGCTCGTCCGGCGGACCCGGATAGTATTTCTGCCAATTGTCCGGCGAGGCCAGCATGACGCGCTCCATCGCCGCCGGCAGGCTTTCACGGGACGGGTCTGGCGCAAGCACGTCGGCGACGTGGCTCAGCCCGTACAACGCCTCGCGCAGCGCGAAGGTGAGCCAGGGGCCAACCTTGAGGATGGCGAAGCCGTCGCGCACCAGAGCCCCAAGCGCCTCGTTTGGCTGGTAGTCGGTCGAATGCGCCTCGAAGACGAATTGCGGCATGCGCCCGAGCACGGCGACCAGCTGCGTCGCCTTCCGCGGCGCGTACGCGATGATCTCGGCATTGCCGAATTCGACGCCCGGCTGGACGACGACGCCGACCGCACGGGCAAAGGCAGCGTCGAGGCCGGCGCGCGAAAATGCCTGTCGGTGGATCTCGACGGTGCGCAGGGCGTCATCGGGTTCGGTGACATGCATATGGTCGAGCGCTTCGAGCGCGCCGCCCGGCACCGGAACTTCGGTGCCGATGATGTAGACCGGTTTCTCGCCGCCAATGCGTTCGACCGCCGCCTCGGCGACGGCCGCAAGCGCGGCGGCGCGGGCAGCGATGGTCTCGTCGGCAAGCTGGGCGGGATCGTCGGCGCAAGCCATGCTGGTGTCGAGATGCAGCTTGGTGAAGCCAGCGCCGGCATAGGCGTCGATCATCGCCTTCGCCTTCGTCATCGCCTCGGCGGAAGGAAGATGCTTCCACGGATTGGGACCGAGATGGTCGCCGCCGAGGATCAGGCGATCGAGCGGAAAGCCGGCCCTTTTCGCATGGCCCTCGACGAAGCTGCGGAAGCCGGCGGGCGTCATGCCGGTGTAGCCGCCTTCGTGATTGACCTGGTTGCAGGTCGCCTCGATCAGCACATCGGAACCGCGCGACGCGCCGTGGCGGAGCGCGGCCTCGATCACCAGCGGATGCGCCGAACAGATCGAGGCGATGCCGCCTTTCTCACCCGCGGCGCGCTTCACCGCGATGTTGGCAAATCTCTGCGTCGCGGCGCTCATGGCTGGCCCTTTCCGGCGGTGGTTGCGAAAGCCTCAACCTCGGCCAGCGGAAAGATACCTTCCATTGGCCCCTTGCGAGTAACGGCTAGCGCGCCACAGGCATTGGCGATCCTGAGCGCCTGGGCGGGTGCAGCACCACGAAGCCAGAACGAGACGAAGGCAGCGCCGAAACAGTCGCCGGCACCGGTCGGATCGACCTCGTTAACGGCAAAGCCCGGCAAGGCCACCGTGCCGTGACGGTCGTGGTAGGCGGCGCCGTCGGCGCCCTTCTTGAGGACGACGCAGGAAACGCCGCGCTGCAGGAGTTCGTCGACCGCGCCCTTTTCGTCGCCGGCCGACGAAAACAGGAACAGTTCGTTGCCGCTCGGCAGGAAGACATCGGTTTGCTTGAGCACTTGGTCGAGCGCTTCGCGCATGCCGGAGGCCTGCATGATCTCGCGGCGAATGTTGGGGTCGAAGGACACCGTCCCGCCCTTGGCCTTCACCGTTTGGATCGCCGACAACGCGACATCGGTGGCGCGGTCGGAGAATAGTGACGAGCCCATGAGATGGACATGGTCGGTGCCGGCCAGCATGCTTGTCGCAGCAGCATCGATCCCGACCAGGCCGGCGGCGCTGTTGCGGATGTTGAAGACAAAGTGCCGGCTGCCGTCCGCCCGGTAGGTGACGAAGGCGGTGCCCGTCGCATGGCCCTTGTGAACCGCGATCGCCGACACGTCAGCTCCCAGGTTCCGCAGCCGCTCGATGTTCAACTGGCCGAAATCGTCCTCGCCGACCGCGCCGATCAGGCCGGCGGGTTGGCCGAGCGCTGCGGCCTGGCCGATGAAGATGGCGGGCGCGCCGGACGGATAAGGCCCCAGCAGCGGGCCCGGCTCGAGAAAGCTCTGGCCGATACGCTCGGCCATGATCTCGACGAGGATCTCGCCGGCTGAGACCAGCTTCTTCATCGCGGAATTCCTCCCGGCGTGTCGCTCCAGTCCGACTGCGGACTTCAGTCGCGCACAATTGTGCCTGGCGGCAACCGACATCCAGAGTCAATACGGCTTGCACTTTTTGCGCCAATTAACAAATTTACGCGTGGAATAATTTTATTATACGCGTTGAAACAGCTGGAGTTTTCTGTAAAATTTTGTCTTGCGGTTGCACGCCGGCGCACCGTAAGTAGGTGCCGGGCAGCACAAGGAACGAGGTTTCCGGAAGGCGGAAATCGGTGGCGATGAAGCACAAGACGATGGAGGATTTCGCCCGCTCCTGTGGCGTCTCCAGGCCGACCTTGTCGAAATATTTCGACGATCCGACCAGCGTCAAGCCGGCGACGCGAAAGCGCATCGAGGAAGCGCTGCGCTCGTCCGACTACCAGCCCAATTTGTTCGCGCGCAACCTCAACCGCAAGCGTACCCGCAGCATCGGCATCATGGTGCCGACGGTGGCCGATCCCTTCTATTCGGAGATGGTCAGCCGCATAGAACTCCGGCTGCGCGACGAGGGCTACTGGCCGATCGTGATCTCCTCGCACGGCTCGCGCGAACTCGAAGTTGAGGCAACGCGAACGATCCTGTCGCTGAAAGTCTCCGGCGCGCTGATCGCGCCGCTCGGCGTGCGCTCGGACCACCGCACGCTGGAGAAGCTGACGCAGGCGATCCCGGTCGTCTATTTCGACACCTATCTCGAAGGCGGGACGCCGTTCGTCGGCAACAACAACGCACAGAGCGTCTCGACCATCGTCGATTATCTTTGCCGGTCCGGCGGCGCCCCGGTCTATTTCGACATCCCGCATGTCAACCACAACTCGCCGGAACGGCTGGAGAGCTATGTCGCCTCGATGAAGCGGCTCGGGCATGAGCCGGTCGTCATCGGCAACACCGAGGACTACACTTGGGATTTCGAACGGATCGGCTACGAGCAGACGGAAACGATGCTCGACAATGGCGGCCTGGCGGGAAAGACCATCCTGTGCAACAACGACCGCTTGGCCTTTGGCGTGATGGCCGCCGCCTATGCGCGCGGACTCAAGATCGGCCGCAAGGGCGATTGCGACCTGCGGGTAGCCGCCCATGACGATCATCCACTGAGCCGCTACACCTGCCCCGGCCTCACCACCATGGCGCAGGACTTCGCCTCGATGGCCGGGCGCAGCGTCGAGACGCTGCTGGCGCTGCTTGAGGAGGACGACACGGCGGTCGCACCCAAAGTCAGTCTCGATGCGACGCTGGTGATGCGTCAGTCGGCCTGATCTTTCCCAAAAGCCGGATCGAAGCCGCGCCATGCGGCGACCGCAGCGCCAACGGCCTGTCGCGCTGCCGCGCCATGGCGGCCCATGGAAACAAAACCATGGATCTGGCCTGGCCAACGCCGCAGCACGACCGGCACACCGTCATCTTGCAGACGCCCGGCGTAGGCCTCGCCTTCATCTGCGAGGATGTCATGACCGGCGATGGCGACGAAGGCTGGCGCCGCGCCGGCGAGGCTCTCCGCCCTGAGTGGCGAGGCGCGCCAGTCGTCGATGTCGGCGGCATAGCGGACATAGTGATCGCGAAGCCAGGCCATGGTCGAGGCGGTCAGGCCAAAACCTTCGGCGAAGCGGCGATAGCTGTCCGCCGTCTGCGCGGCATCAGTGTTGGGATAGAACAGCAGCTGCGCGGTCAACGCAATAGGATCGCCCCGCGCGAGAAGACTGAGCACCGTGGCGAGATTGCCGCCGGCGCTGTCGCCGGCAACGGCAATGCGCCGAGCGTCGATGCCGAGATCGCCAGGCGCCTCTTGCATGAAGGAGAGCACGGCGCGGCAATCCTCGACCGCGGCCGGGAATTTGTGCTCCGGCGCCAGCCGGTAGGCGGGCGAAACGACGACGCAAGCCGCCATATTGGCGAACCAGCGGCAGATCTCGTCATGGGAATCGAGATTGCCGATCACCCAGCCGCCGCCATGCAGGTAAAGCAGCGCCGGGGCAGTTGCATCAGGCGCGTCCTGCCCGCGATAGATCCTGAGCGTCAGCGAACCGCCGGGTCCAATGATGGCGCGCTCAGTGACCGAAGCCACCGGCTCGCGCTCACCCTGCTGGTCCGGAAGGCCTTCTTCGTAGGCACGGCGTGCCTGTTGCGGTGTACCGGTCTCGAATGGCAAGGCGTCGGCCTGCCGGCCGAGCTCGAGCACATGCCGGGCTTCCGGGTCGAGTGGGGACAGGGACGGCGCTGAAGGCGATGTCATCATGGATCTCTCTCCGTCAGGCAAGCAGACCTGCCGCCTCGTCCTCTTCGAGCAGCGGCGGCTGGTCGACGGTCCCATTGACGGCAATTGAGCCGCGGCTTTCGCCCGAAGCGAGGATCGCCTCCATGATCTCCAGAACATGCAGCGCCAGATCGCCGGAGGCGCGGGGCTTGCGCCCATCGGCCAGCGCCCGCGCAAGATCGGCGACGCCTAGCATGCGGTAGTTGGCGCGGTCGGGTGCGGCATAGGGCCAGTTGCGCACACCGTAGAGTTCGGCCTCGCTAGCGAAATCGGCCCAGTCGTCGCCGCGCGCCGAGAGCGAGACTGTGCCGCCGAATGTGTCGGGATCGGGCAATCGCAGCGAGCCTTCGGTGCCGTGCAGTTCGATCGGATGGTTGGAGTGCTTGAACACGTCCCAGGAGGCGCCGAAGGTGACGGTGGCGCCGGAGCGGAACTCCAGCAGCGACAGAATGTTGGTCGCCGTGCCGACTTTGAAGCTGGTGTTCTTGTAAGGACCTTCGGCTGATATCAGCCGTTCCTCCTGGCCGCGCGTCGCCATCGCCATGACACGCTCGACCGGGCCGAGCAGGTTGACCAGCATCGTCAGGTAGTAAGGGCCCATGTCGAAGACCGGGCCGCCGCCGGGCTGATAGTAGAATTGCGGATTGGGATGCCAGTGCTCCATGCCGCGCCCCATCATGAAGGCGGTGCCGGTCACAGCCCGGCCGATCGCACCCTCGTCCATCAGCCGGCGCGCCCGCCGTCCGGCAGCGCCGAGGAAGGTGTCGGGAGCCGAGCCGAGCTGCAACCCGCGCGCCCTCGCCTCTTCGACCAGCCGGCGGCCGTCGGCGGCCGACGTCGCCAGAGGCTTTTCGGTAAAGACGTGCTTTCCCGCCGAAAGCGCCGAAAGCGAAATGTCGAAATGCGCCGCCGGTATCGTCAAATTGAGAACAAGGTCGATGTCCTGGTCGGCCAGCAGCGCGTCGACGCCGAGTGCGCGGATGCCATACTCCCTGGCGCGCAGCGCAGCCATATCGGCCGAAATGTCGGAGCAGGCGCTGAGCTCTACCCCGCCGAACAGAGCCGCATTGCGCAAATAGGTCATCGAGATGTTGCCGCATCCGATGACGCCGATGCCGAGCTTTGTCTTTGATTTTCCGTGCATTTCAGATCGTACCTCCCAACGCGGTCATGGCCTGGCTGCACCCTTGCGTCAGCAACGGTTCATAGTCGAAAGCCGCTATACAACATTTTAAATCTTGACGCGCGTAAAATTCTTATAGAGCATGTGAAAACGCTGGCGCAGCATTGGAGGCCGCCAGCCTTGAGGAGGAGAACATGACTGACATGAAAACCGGCCAACGGCCGATGCGAATCCCGTGGCTCATGCGCGCACTGGATCTTTCCGTCGCGGCCAGGGACCGAGACGGGTTCAGGCATAGATCACCTTGACCCTGGTCCTATCAAGCTGGCTGCGTATTGGACCGGGCAGGCCATCGTCGGTGATCACCACATCGACGGCCGACAGCGAAAATGCCTTGGAGGTCCCGCTGACGCCCCATTTGCTCGAATCGGCAAGGAGGACAACGCGCCGCGCCATGCGAACGAGGTTTCGCTTCGTTCGCGCCATGTCTTCGTTCACGTCGACCACATCCAGTGACGAGTCTATCGCATGCGCTCCAACAAAGACCTGATGCGCTACCAAGCCGCCGAGAGCCGTATCGGCATCGGTGATCAGTGTGCTCACCGTGTCGGGATAGACCCGGCCGCCGATCATATGAACGTCGAGCCCGGGACGATGCATAAGATGCTGCACGATATTCATGGCCGTGGCCGCGACCACGACATTGCTGAGCGGCGGTAACTGCATGGCAAGCTGCATCAATGTCGAGCCGCCGTCGAAGATGACCGATTGGTTGTCCTCGAACAGGTCTACCGCCGCCCGGGCGATGCGCTTCTTTGCGTCGAGGTTCGTTTGCATCCGCCGGGCGAACGCGGCCGTAGTCGAATCGGTGGTACGGGTCACCGCCCCTCCACGGGTCTTGGTCAGTAGTCCCTTTCGGTCCAGTATCTCGAGGTCGGAGCGCACCGTGACTTCCGACACGCCGAACCCGTCTGACAGGTCCTTCGTGCGAACCTGTCCGCTGCGTTGCACCTCGCCCAAGATCGATTGGCGTCTCTGCTCCGACAACATTGCCCTGCCCTTGCCTCCCTGCGTCAAGCAACCGCTCTGGCCGCGGCTCACCTTACCAAAAATACGCGAATTCGAAAGCTTTCGAAAGATTGTTTTTCTTGTTTCTTTCGGAAACACTGGATCCTGGATTTTGAAATCAAACGATTGGGGAATTTTGCACTCATGAGCCTAGGAACCAAGGTGCGTCTTGCGCGCCTCTTCTCGCATCCATCGGGGAAGCTTTTTGGCGGCGCGGTCGACCACTTCGTCGGCTATGGCGACGTGCGCAAAGGCGGCCTTGCCGACCTGCCGGGTGCGCTTGCACGCGTCATGGCGGGCAGACCCGACTACGTCAGCATCCAGCCTGGCACCGCGCGCCATCTGTGGCCGCAATATGCGGGCAAGGCTTCCCTGGTGATTCAGGCGGGCTGCTTCACTCCGGACGATCGCATCAGCGAGTTGATCGCAACGCCCGAGGATGCGGTGCGCGCCGGGGCCGATGCGTTGGCCGTCGCCATTCCGGTGCGCGGCGCGACCGAGGGCAAATACATACGCTGGCTCACTGATTCGGTAAATGCAGCGGCGCGCTACGGCATGCCTGTGGTGGCACATATCTACCCACGCGATTTCACTGACGGAGCAAAAATCGTCTTCACCCCCGACGAGATCGCCTATGCGGCGCGCATCGGCTACGAGTCCGGCGTCGACGTGATCAAGATCGGCTACACGGGCGATTTCGAGTCGTTCCGAGAGACCGTCCGGACTTGCCCGGTGCCGGTTGTGATCGCGGGTGGTCCGAAGACCGATACGCTGCTCGGCGCGCTTCAGCAGACGGCGGACGCCATCCGTGCTGGCGCACGCGGTGCCGTGGTGGGCCGCAATCTCTGGGGGCATGGCGATCCGGAGAAGGCAGCGCTTGCCTTTCGCGGCGTCATCCATGACGGCCTTTCGGCGCAAGACGCCTTGGCGAAGGCGGGTGCCTGAACGATGCCCGCCGTCCCCTCGATCCTCGGCTTCGGCGCTATTGCGATCGACGACATCGTCTATGTCGATCAGCCGTTGTCGGCGGGCAAGGGGAAGGTCCTGCAAAATGCCCGCGCTTTTGGGGGAAATATCGCGACGGCGCTGGCCGCAGTCGTGCGGCTCGGCGGAACAGCCGGGTTCGTCGGATGGCTGGGCAGTGCGGCGGACGACGCCGTGCTGCGCGATCTCGTTGCGAGCGGTGTTGAAACCGCATTCGCGCCGCGCCATCCCGACGCGCGCCCGGTGCGCTCACGGATCACCGTCGGCTCGGACGGGGAACGGTTCATCGCGTATGACGACGATGCGATGCTGGGCACCGCTCCCGACTTTCCGGACGATATCCTCAGCCGCGCGACCGTCCTCATCGTCGATAGCTACGCGATCCGGTCGCTGGATGTCGTGGCTCGGGCTCGCGATCTCGGCCTTGGGATTCTCGGCGATATCGAATGGAGCAGCGGCCCAGCCACGGAGCGGCTGATCGCGCTCTGCGACCATCTCATTCTTCCACTCGGCTTTGCGCGGACTGCCACGGGGTGCCGATCGCCTGCCGAGATGCTCGAGGCATTATGGTTGCCGTCGCGGTCCGCCGTGGTTCTGACCGATGGTGGCAGGGGCGTGTACTATCGCGGGCGTGAAGAGACAGGTCTCTGGCACTTGCCCCCGCACCGGGTTGTGGTCGTCGACTCGACCGGCGCGGGTGACTGCTTTCATGGCGCCTATGCCCTTGCGTTGACGCGCGGAGCCGACACCGCAGGCCGGGTGGCATTCGCGGCCGCGGCGGCGGCCCTTTCGATAACGGGGCGTGGCGGGCGCGAGGCGCTTCCGACCGACGACCAGGTCACGGAACTCCTGGCATCGACGAACGCGCCGTCAGCAGTCGAACTGAAAAATGCGCATGTCGATACTGGAACATAGCCTGAAGCTATCGGAGGAAATATTTCGGACGTGAACATAAGCCGAGAACAATTATAAAATCAGCGGCTTATACTTGTGGAGGGAGGAAGATGGCAGAAGTCATTCTTGAGAGTATCTGCAAAACCTACGGGAACAATTTTCGCGCAATCGACCAATTGAACCTATCGGTCGAGAACGGCGAGTTCTTGATTCTCGTCGGGCCGTCCGGCTGCGGCAAATCCACCGCATTGCGAATGATCGCGGGATTGGAGGACATCAGCAGCGGCAGCCTTCGGATCGGCGGAGTCGACGTCGTCGACATGCCGCCCAAGGACCGCGACATAGCGATGGTCTTCCAGAGCTACGCGCTCTACCCACATATGACGGTGTTCGAAAACATCGCCTTTTCGATGCGGCTGGCAGGCAAGCCGAAGGCCGAGCGCAAGAAGCGCGTGGACGAGATCGCCAAAACCCTTCAGCTGACGTCTTTGCTGGACAGCAACCCGCGAACCTTTCAGGCGGACAGCGTCAACGGGTTGCCATGGGCCGCGCTATGGTGCGCGAGCCGGCCGCCTTTCTCATGGACGAACCCCTTTCCAATCTGGACGCGAAACTGCGCGTGCAAATGCGCGCCGAAATCACCCGTCTGCAAAAGCAACTCGGCGTCACGACCATATACGTGACCCACGACCAGACCGAAGCGATGACGATGGGGGACAGGGTCGCGGTGTTGAAAGGCGGCGTGCTGCAGCAGGTCGACACACCCAAGAGGCTCTATGAATCGCCGGTGAACGCCTTCGTTGCCGGCTTCATCGGCTCTCCTTCGATGAACCTCTTCGAGGCGACCCTGACCGGCGACGAACTGATGTCCGGCACCTTCGCCATCCGGCTGCAGGATGCAGCCTTCGTGCGCAGGCCGGGCTTGAGGTCGTATGCGGGGCGCAAGGTCGTGTTCGGCATACGACCGGAGGATCTTTATGACAGCAGCCTCGAATCCGGTCGCAAGTATCAGACGATACCCGCAAAGGTGACTTCGATCGAAGAACTCGGCTCTGAACATATCGTCCACCTGAACATCGACGCGGCCCGGGTGGATTCCGGCGATCCGGACGCGGTCGACGATTTTGGCCTGACATCGAACGCGGTGGCGAGATTCGAGCCGACCAGCGCCGTCCACTCCGGCTCGGAAATCCGGTTGGCCGTGGATGATGCCAAGTTCCATTTCTTCGATCCCGAGACGCATCTGGCGATCTGAATATCTGCAGCAGACCGCAGGCGAGAGCGAGGCGCCTGCGAAAGATACTCGCAAGAAGACTTCTGAATAAACCAGACGATCGGCCGCATTGTGCGGTCGATCTTGAAGAAGGAGGAGAAAGTGATGTTTCGGATACAACCCGCGATGCTGAAAATAGCCGCGGCCGCATGGTTGCTTGGCGCAACCGGCGCCATGGCGGATACGACGCTGGAGTTCACCCAATGGTGGGAGCCCGAATTGCCGGCCGGCTCGCTCAGGGCGATCATGAATGACTTCGAGGCTGCAAACCCCGGAATCAAGGTGACGCTGGTCAGCGGCCCCTATGCGACCACGCGAGACCAGATCTCGGTTGGTGCTGCAACCGGAACGCTTAGCGACGTCGTTGGTCTCGACGGCGCCTGGGTGAACAATTTGAACGCGCAGAATGCGCTGGCCGACATGAACCCGATGATGGATGCGAGCGGCTTCGACAAGAGCCAGGTCGCGGATATCATCAAGGTGGACGGCAAGGCGGTGATGTTTCCCGTGGCTTCGTTCGTCTATCCGGTCTTCGTGAATTTGGACCTCGCCGCCCAGGCAGGCGTGACCAAGCTGCCGTCGGCCCGCGCGGAGTTTCTCGAAGCCGCCAAGAAGATGACGCATGCCGACAAGAACCAGTATGGCTGGGTGCTACCCCTGTCGCTGCAAACGCCGTCCGGTGTCCAGAACGACATGATGTCGTGGGTCTGGGCATCGGGTCAATCGATGATGGCTGACGGCAAGCCGGCTCTCGAGGGCAAGCCGGTGGTGGATATGCTCACCTTCGTCAAATCGCTGAACGACGCCGGCGTCATCTCGCCCGGCATTGCCACCAAGACCGAGCAGGAAAAGGTCGAGGAATTCGTCAACGATCGGGTCGGAATGATGATCGACTCGCTTGCGCATGTGAACCTCATCCGCAAACGCAATCCCAAACTGAACTTCGATCTCATCCCGGTCCCGGTCGTGGAGAACTACAACGGCAAGCGCGGCCTTCCCTACGCCTCCTGGGGCATCGGCATCTCTGCGGCCTCGAAACATCAGGAGGAAGCCTGGAAGCTCGTCCAATATCTGATGAGTGAAAAGGTGAACGCCAAACTGGTGTCGCTGGCCAACGCCTTCCCGGGCAACGTCAACGCCAAGCCCGATTTCGTGACCTCGGACAAGGCTTTCGGCAAGGCTTTCGAAATCTTCAAGACCGGTTATCTCGCCAACGAGTTCACGGGCCTGCCGGTGGCTGAAGACCTGATGACCCAGTTCGACGTGGAAGCCCAGAAGATGCTCGCCGGCGAGCAGTCTCCGGAACAAGCCGCAGCCAACGCTCAAAAGGGCTGGACGGCGAAATTCTGATCGGCGTCTTGCTCTCTTTTGATCCTTTTGCGGTTGGCCTGCCTTCGGGTGGGCCAACCGGCACCAACAGACCTGAACGTGAGACGACCGGTTCGCGAAGGCTTCCACATGACCCAAAAGAAGCGCTCCCACCATAGACTGAAACGAGCGGTCGCACCCTATCTCTACCTGTCGCCCTCGCTCCTCATAGTCGGCCTGCTGATGCTGCTGCCGATGGTGACGGTGATTGGCTATTCGTTCCAGAACAGCGCAGTGCTGCGTCGCGACCCGTCCTTTGCCGGACTGAAACACTACCAGGCGATCTTTAACGATCCAGTGTTCTGGGCTTCGCTGTGGCACACGCTCTACTTCACATGTATGAGTGTCGTCTTTCACATGACCATCGGCATGATCTTCGCGCTCATGCTGAACAGCGACCGCATCAATCCGACGCTGCGCAATATCCTGCGCGTGCTCTACATACTGCCTTGGCTGTTCACCGCGGTGATTATCGCCGTGATCTGGCGCCTCCTGCTCGAGCCGAACGGTGTCGTGAACAGCGTTCTCATGCAGATGGGCATCATCGGTTCCAAGGTCGAGTGGTTTTCCTCGCCCGAGACCGCGCTGCACGCCGTCACCTTCGCCAATATCTGGGCGGGCTACCCGCTTTTCATGGTCAGCCTGCTCGCAGGCTTGCAGGGCATTCCCAAGGATTTCTACGAGGCCGCCGATATCGACGGGGCGAAGGCCTACCAGAAGCTGATCTTCATCACGATCCCGCAGCTGATGCCGATCATCATCAGCATCTCGCTGCTCGACTTCATCTGGACCATGCAGGTCTTTCCATTGATCTGGATAACGACGGGCGGCGGTCCGATCTATTCGACCGAGGTCCTCAGCACCTACACGTACAAGCTGGCGTTTTCGAGCTACAACCTGTCGCAGGCGTCGGCAAGCGCCGTGGTCATCCTGCTGATCTCACTCGGCCTGACGCTGTTCTACATCCGCTATCAAAAGGCTCGGTAGTCACCATGAGGAAAAGGCACACGCCGAAAGACAGACTGATCACCGTCGCGCTCCATGTCGCGCTTGCCGCAGGGCTCTTTTTCGCGGCCTTCCCGATCTACTGGATGCTGAGCAGCTCGTTCAAGTCGAATACCGAAATCTTTGCCCTGCCACCAACCGTCCTGCCGAAGGCCTTCACGCTGGAAGCATATGCGGCCATCCTTGGCGACCCGGTAAAGCTGCGCTTCTTCTTCAACAGCTACTTCGTGGCCGGAGCGGTGACCGTGCTGACGGTGCTGATCGCCTTGCTGGCGGCCTATGGGTTCAGTCGTTTCAATTTCCGCGGCAAGGGCAGCCTCAACACACTCATCATCAGCACGCAGACGATCCCGCCGATCACGCTTTTGATCCCCTTCTTCGGGCTTGTCGTCTCGTATGGCATCTTCGACACCTACGTCGCACTGATCCTGACTTACCTGGTGTTTACGCTGCCCTACGCGATCCTGCTGATGACGGGATATCTGAACACCTTGCCCCGCGATCTCGATGAAGCGGTGGCTGTCGACGGCGGCACCAGCTGGACCGCACTCTGGCGGGTGATCGTCCCGATTTCACTGCCTGGTATCGTGGCGACGTCGGTCTACACCTTTCTGTTGTGCTGGAACGAATTTCTCTTTGCGCTGACGCTGACGAAGTCAACGTCCATGCGCACCGTCCCGATCGGTATCCAGCTGTTGATGGGGCAGCACGCCTTCGAGTGGAACCAGATGATGGCGATGAGCGTGCTCGGCTCGCTACCGCTCTTGCTCATCTACCTCGTTGCCCAGAGGTTCTTTCTCGCCGGTATGACCGCGGGCTCGGTCAAGTAGGATGTCCCTCCCACGGAGAACTGATGGAGTAGGCCGCGCACCGCAATCGATGGATTGGACCTTCTCTGCTGGCAGGTGATATCGCCGCGGCCTCAGGCGTCGTAGCGTCGCTGATCGTGCTGGTTCCGTTCTTCCAGCGCCACATCATCGAAGGGCCTGCGCAGGTGGAATCAAGGAATGAAAGGATGAACGTGAAAGACCTCAAAGTCGGCTGCCAGACCTTCACCTGGGAAATGCTCGGAGACCGTTTTGGCGGCGGCCCCGACGACCTGCTCAAAGCGATCGCCGATGGCGGCTATGCCGGCATCGAGATCACCGACACGATGATCGGCCGCTATGCCGGCAAACCGGCGCAATTCGCGACGGCGCTGAAGACATCCGGCCTGACGCTCGTCTCCTTCGCCTTCGGTTCGAATAGCGGCTTCACACTCAAGGAGAAGATCGGCGCCGATGTCGAGACCGCCAGGCGCTGGATCGATTTTGCCGCCGCCTTTCCGGGCGCGCTGGTCTCCATGGGCTCGGCCACCGTCGTGTCGGACGGTCCGCGCTACGACAAGTTCGCCATTGCGGCCGAGGTCTACAACAAGGCTGGTGAACTCGGCAGCAAGGCCGGCGTCCAGGTCACGGTGCATCCGAGCTCGCACCACAATACGCTGCTCTACGATCGCACCGATTACGACCGCATCTTCGGGCTGCTCGATGCCTCGCTGGTCGGCTGGGTGCCGGACACCGGCCACATTTTGCGCGGCCACAAGGACATGGCCGACACGCTCACCACCTATCGCGATCGCATCCGCTACGTGCACCTGAAGGATGTCGATGCGAGCGGCACCTGGGCGATGCTCGGCAAGGGTGTCTGCGACACGGCGAAAGTGATCGAGATCGCTAGCGTGGCGCCCAACTTCAACGGCTGGCTGGTGCTGGAGGAGGAATCCGAAACCGCCGCCGCCGATCCGGCCGGAGCGGTCAAGACCAATCGCCAGACCATGCGCGGCTACGGAGCCTGAGACAATGATCCGCAAGAAAGACCGTCGTCTTCGTGTCGGTGTGCTTGGCTGCGGGCCGATCGCGCAATTCGCGCATCTGGAATCCTGCGTGAAGGCCAGCAATGCCGACCTCTATGCGATCTGCGATGCCGCGCCCGATCTGCTGGCACGCATGGGCGCCACCTATGAGCCGCAGAAGATGTATGGCGACTTTGATGAAATGCTGGCCGACCCTGAACTCGAGGCGGTGATTGTCGCCACCTCCGATGCCTATCACGTGCCGATGTCGATCAAGGCGCTCGAGGCCGGCAAGCACGTTCTGTGCGAAAAGCCGATCGGCGTCTCGGTCGAGGAAGGCCAGAAGCTTGCCGATGCGGTCAAGCGCTCGGACAAGGTGCTGCAGGTCGGGCACATGAAGCGCTTCGACCCGGCGCTGGAAGCGGCGCGCGATTTCGTCCGCGACGAGATGGGCGACATCCTGGCGCTGAAGGCCTGGTATTGCGATTCCACCCATCGCTACACCAACACCGACGCGATCCAACCTCTGCCCGTCACCAGCAAGCTGGCGAGGAAGCCGGCCGGAAATCCGAAGGCCGATCTCAGGCAATATTTCATGCTGGCGCATGGCTCGCATCTCGTCGACACGGCGCGCTTCCTGTGCGGCGAGATCACCGCTGTGCGTGCCCGCCTCAACGAAAAATTCGGCGCATATTGCTGGTTCGTCGAGACCGAGTTCGCCAATGGCGCGCTCGGCCATCTCGACCTCACGGTTGCCGTGCGCATGGACTGGCACGAGGGTTTCCAGCTCTACGGCGAAAACGGCTCGGTGATCGCGAAGACCTTCAATCCCTGGTATTTCCGCGCCAGCGAGGTCGACATCTTCCACGAGAAGGATGCGACGTCGCGCAAGCCGCTTGGCGCCGACGGCCATTTCTTCCGGCGCCAGCTCGAGGGCCTCGCCGAGACGGTGCTCGACGGCGAACCGATGCGCGGCGCCAACGTCGATGACGGCCTTGCCTCGATCCGCGCCATGGTGGCGATCGCCCGCTCGGTCGAAAGCGGCGAACGCGTCGAGATCGCCACTGTGGCGGGAGCGGTCTGATGCAGATCGGGGTGTTCGCCAAGACTTTTCCTGGCAGCGAGCCAGCCGGCGTGCTGGCCGCGGTGCGCGACGCGGGATTTGCCGTCACCCAGTTCAACCTCGCCTGCGCCGGGCTGCCGTCGACGCCGGATGCGGTCCCGGACGATGTCATCCGTGCCATTGCAGCCGCGTCTGATGCCTCCGGTGTCGCGCTGGTGGCACTGTCAGGCACCTACAACATGGCGCATCCGCACAACGCCGTGCGCGACGATGGCTTGCGCCGGCTGAAGGTGGTGATCGAGGCCGCCGCCAAGCTTTCCACGCCGCTCGTCACGCTGTGCACGGGAACGCGCAACCGCGATGACCAGTGGGCGCATCATCCCGACAATGCCGATCCCTCGGCCTGGGCCGACATGGCGCGCGAAATGGAAAAGGCATTGCAACTCGCCGATCGCCACGGCGTCGATCTCGGCATCGAGCCGGAACAGGCCAACATCGTGACGTCGGCGCAGGACGCGATGCAGTTGATCGCCGAAATGGGTTCGAAGCGGCTGCGCATCGTCCTCGATCCGGCGAACCTGTTCGAGCAGGCGGATGCCTCGCAGGCCCGCGCCATCGTCGCCGCCGCCATCGAAACCACGGCCGGCCATGTCGCCATGGCGCACGCCAAGGACCGTTTTGCCCACGGCTGCTTCGCCACCGCCGGGCAAGGCGTGGTCGACTTCGCCGATTTCATCGCACGGCTCAAGGTGACAGGCTTCGACGGTCCGTTGGTGACGCATGGGCTTTCGGCCGAAGAGGCGCCCGGCGTCGCCCGCTTTCTGAAAGGGCTCCTGTGATGAAGCGCCCGACGACCTTGCTCCGCGATGGTGGCACGCTACGGGTTTCCGACGCGGGCGACGGGCTGACGGTCGTCTTCCAGCATGGTCTTGGCGGCGGCGAGGCGCAGGTCGCCCAGTCCTTCCCGGCCGGCACCGGCTTGCGGCGCGTCACGCTCGAATGCCGCGGGCATGGCGGCTCGGCACTCGGCAAGCATCGGCCATTCTCCTTCCAGATGTTCGCCGACGATGTGCTCGCCGCCGCCGACCAGGCCGGCCTCGAGCGCTTCGTTGCCGGCGGCGTGTCGATGGGCGCGGGAATCGCGCTGCGCCTCGCCTGCCGCCATCGCGATCGCGTCGCCGGCCTCGTGCTGGTGCGCCCGGCCTGGACGTTTGGCAAGGCACCGGCGAACATGCGGCCGATCGCGGAAGTCGCCGGCCTCATGCTGGATCACGGCCCGGACAAAGCGCGGGCGCTTTTCGCGCAGTCCGAGACCGCCGTACGCCTCTATCGCGAGGCGCCCGACAATCTCGCTTCGCTGCTGGGCTATTTCGACCGGCCGGACGCCATGACGTTCGCGCAAGTGCTCGCTGACATCGCCGCCGACGGACCGGGCGTCTCGGCAAGGGATGCCGAGTCTCTCGATATTCCGACTTTGGTCATCGGCAACGCCATGGATGCCGTGCATCCGCTGTCCTCCGCCTATACGCTGGCGGCCGCCATTCCCAGCGCCGCCTTTGCCGATATCGCGCCCAAAGCGCTCGACAGCTCCAGGCATTTCGCCGAGCTGCACGCGCAGGTCACGGCCTTCCTTCACGCCCATGCCAACTTCCGGAGCCTCATTCCGTCATGACCACCAAACCCCTGTCCGGCCCCTCGGCAATAGCCGCCTTGCCGCGCAACCGGCTGATCGGCGAGTTCTCGCTGTGGTCGGCCGACCTCGCCAATATGGAGCGCGACCTGAAGCGCATCGACGCTCATGTCGACCTCCACCATATCGACGTTGCCGATGCCCGCTTCACGCCGGGCTTCCTGTTCTTCCCCGACCTGGTGGCTCGCATCGCCAAGCTGACGACGAAGCCTATCCATGTGCATCTGATGGTCGAGGCAGAGATCGTCGAGGAGCAGACGCGGCAGTTCATCGCGGCCGGCGCTGACCTGATCAGCGTGCATGCCGAGAATGGTGAAGCGGGGCTTCGCGCCGTGCGGCTGGCGCCTGAGCTTGGCGCCGAAGCCGGCGTGGTGCTCAGGCTGGAAACGCCTCTCAGCGTCGTCACGCCTTTCCTGCCTGAAGTGGCGTTCGTGACGTTGCTCGGCACCTCCATCGGCGTCAAAGGGCAGCGCCTGTCCGACCAGGCCTGTCCGCGCCTGATCGAGGCCCGCGCGCTGATGCGGAAGGCCGGCCGTGAGGCCGACATCGTGCTTGCCGCCGATGGCGGCATCCGCCACGAGACAGTGCCGCTGCTGCGCGCCGCCGGCGCCGAGACGGTTGTGCTGGGCTCGCTTGCCTTCGGCGATCCCGACCTCGCGCAGCGCATGGCCTGGCTGCACGGACTGAAGGTCGCCGCCTGATGAGCACGCTTGCGCTTGCCTTCGATCTCGGCGGCACGGAGCTGCGCGGCGCGCTCGTCGAATGCAGCGGTGATGTCATCGCCCGGGTTTCGGCACCGACGATGGCAGGCGCTGGATCGGAGGCGGTGATCGGCCAGATCATTGCGCTGGCAGGCACCCTGCTGGCGGAGTATCCGCGGGCAAAGGTGGTCGGCATCGGCATGTGCGCGCCGGGGCCGCTCGATCCCAAGGCGGGCATCGTCATCGGGCCGCCGACCCTGGCCGGCTGGCACAATGTGCCGCTGATCGACATCCTCAGCCGGCAGTTCGGCCTGCCGGTGCGACTGGAGAACGACGCCAATGCGGCAGCCCTCGGCGAATGGCGCTTCGGAGCCGGCCGCGGCACCGGATCGCTGGTGTTCGTCACCGTGTCGACCGGCATTGGCGGCGGCGTCGTCGCTGACGGTCACATCTATCACGGCAGGCGCGGGCTGGCGGCCGAGATCGGCCACATGACCATCACCGGCGAAGGGGACCGCTGCTTCTGCGGTACCGTCGGCTGCTTCGAGGCGGTCGCCTCCGGCACCGCGCTTGGACGGCGGGCGACACAACTGACCGCGCCGAGCGACGGCTCGCTGCTCAGGCGCCTTTCGAACAATGGCGATGTCTCGGCGCGGCATGTCGTGGATGCCGCGCGGACGGGTGATGTGGCGGCTCGCCAACTGGTCGAGGCGGAAGCCAAGTGGCTCGGCATCGGCTTCACCAACCTCCTGCATCTCTATTCGCCCGACCTGATCGTGATGGGCGGCGGCCTTTCCAACGGCTTCGATCTCCTGGCGCCGACGATCCGGGCGACCGTCGAGGAGCGCGCAATGCAAGCCTATCGCGACGTGCCAATCGTGCCGGCCGAGCTCGGCGATCGGGCGGGCCTGGTCGGCGCGGCGAGCCTGATCTTGTGGGAGGGCGAACCTGGCACGGCGCTGGCGATGGTGCAGGACGACGAGCCGAAAAACGGGGCCAGGGAGGTAAGCCAAGGCTGAGCTCAAGCTGCGCGGTGCGCGCAAATTCTATGGAGCCGCCGAGATCATCAAGGGCATCGACCTCGACGTCGAGGACCGCGAATTCATCGTCTTCGTCGGTCCGTCCGGCAGTGGCAAGTCCACGCTGCCGCGCATGATCGCCGGGCTGGAGAGGATCAGCGCAGGCGACCTCATGATCGACGGCGTGCGCGCCAACGGCATCGACCCGTCCGCGCGCGGGTTGGCCATGGTGTTCCAGTCCTATGCGCCCTATCCGCGTATGAGCGTGGCCGAAAATATGGGCTTCGCACCGAAGATCGCTGGGGTGCCGGCACTGGACAAACAGGCTATCTGCGGCGGGTCTCGCAGCCGGACACACAAGCTATCGGGCCGAGGCTCGACCGCAGTTAAGTCAACTACGGCAACGTTCGTCGGCGACCAACTGTTGGGCGAATGAATCGCCGCGAACACTGCCTCTGCCGCAACATTCGCGTCACGGTCGCTACGCATTGCAACGTCATTCCGGATGTCGCCCGTGCGCCAAAACCGGCGAATGGAGGGCGCTCGCCTCGTCCGCTCCCTGCCGAGAGCGCGTCGAAATGGAAACCGCACCATTGATCAGCGATGCGCGCAGCTTCCCGGAAACCTTGGATCAGCGGATAAGATCGTGCTGCTGGAGCGCGCCCGCCATTCACCATGCGTGGGAGGTTCCGCGCAAATAGCCGACGCCGAATGGGTGAGCCAAGCATGCAGACATCATTGTCATGGTGCTGCGGACGACAGTGCATATCCGGCGCGCATGTCGCTCTGTTCGAGCCTTTGAACCACCGCGCTGACCACGGATGTACTGGCAGCATTGGGATCTTTCCGGTTCGGATGGAAAAGATGCAGGTCGGCGTGCTCCTGCGGAAAGCCGCACCCCCTCATGCAACGCAGCCTCCCCGCGTGGGGAGCGCTTGCCTGCACTACGGCGGCGGCTTTCCATGCGAGCCGCTTCAAAAATGATGCTGCGAAACGGCTCCGGCTTTATCCGACGAACGCCTCACGCATCCGAGCGAACATGCCGGGCTGTCTCCCGGCAATCGCCGCACGGATGTGACGGGCGGCCGTTGCGGCGCTCACCGTCGCGCCGAAATGACAATAGCAGATGATCTCATGCAATTGCCTGTCGGTCAGTTCGAAGAACCGCTTCGCTTCGCCGTAGTTGTCGTTTTCCAACCCGGCGGCGCGGAGGACAGGATCCTCGAAAGCGACTGAGATCGGCGAGCCGTCGCCGCGCATGGCCCCGCGTGATCTAACCGGCTGATACTCGGTCTGGTGTAGCGTCGAGAGTCGCCGGTCAGGGTTCCGTTCAAGGAGCTCCGCCCAGCGTTCAAGACGTTTGCTGCGCGACATGGCCTGGCGCAGGTAGTCCTGATCGATCTCGGCGACGATCTGCAGTTGCTCAAGCGTCTGGTGCTTCATTTTAGCCTCCTATTCGGACGATAGTTGGCCCACCCATATCCTTCTTATACCTGCGGCCAGCGTGACTCCGACCGATCGTGAAGTCCAATCACGATGATGCTGGGAGGGCTTCCCCCCACGAAAATGCGGAGGCTTCGCAAAGATCCGGCCATTAATTTGGCGAACGCGGTCAAATGCGCGGCTGTTCGACGATGTCGGTCTGGAGTCCGTGCCGATCGAGGTGATCGACGGGCAGAGTCTGTGCTGGAGATGACGATCGCTCTCACTGCTGCGGCGCTGGTATCGGTGTGCCGCCAAACCAACTAGCCGCATACGCAATCACGACCACGCCGTACCAGAGGCGCCTGTCCTTGGGATCCATCGTTACCTCCTGCCCGCTACATGTTGGCCACTGGGCGAATTCCTTGAGCCTTTGGCCGCATGAGCGACCCATTTGCCGTCTGGCAGGCACACAGTAGGCTGGATAAGGGGTCTTTGAGAAGCGCGCGATACGACCGCGCCGGCATGATCGCCAGCGGCTGCGACCGGCGGCTGCAGGCGTGCTCGACGAGTAGCGTTGCGGCATGGATGTCAAAAGATCGGCGATGCCATCCAGCGCCTGTGTGATCGATGCGGCGCGCGTTATCCTGATCTTCCAGCACGGCTCCGCGCAGCCGCACCCCTCATTAGACCGTTTCGAGACGGCTGAACCGAACCGGGATGAGTTTGCGAGTCTTCAGTTGCGCTGCCGCATCCTTGTCGATGACCGTCAGCAACTGCGCTTCTCCAGGTCCCACGGGCAGGACCAGGCGTCCCCCGGGTTTGAGCTGCTCAAGCAAAGCCGGCGGTGTCCGCTCAGCGGCCGCGGTGACCAGGATCTTGTCGAATGGGGCGTGCTCAGGCCAGCCGCGAGACCCGTCTCCGACACGAATGCCGACATTGGAGAAGCCGAGACCCCGCAGGAGAGCCTCGGCATGGCTTGCGAATTCCTCGATGATTTCGACGCTCCAAACTTGCCCGGCAAGGTCCGCGAGGATTGCGGTTTGGTAGCCTAGGCCGGTGCCGATCTCGAGCACTACCTCGTGCGGTTGCGGCGCAAGGAGATCGGTCATGAGAGCAACGATGAAGGGCTGCGAGACGGTTTTATCAAAGCCGATCGGCAGCGGCATGTCTTGGTAGGCATAAGGCGCAACTGATGCTGGCACGAAGAGGTGCCGCGGTATCCGCCTCATCGCCGCCAATACCCGCTCGTCCAGCGCCACCTTGCCAAGTTCTTCGCTTGCAAGATCGGTGTGAATCGCAATCATCTCGACCATGTGCCTGCGTAGAACCGCGAGGTGCTCTTCGTTCATCGGCTTCATGACGGTGGGGCGCTCCTCAACCAGTCTGCTGCCTGATAGCCTTATACCCTGTTCGTCTTGTCACAGTAACCATGTCGTCGAGAACGCGGCTTCGGTTGGGGTGGGTTGTACCGCCCTGCTATTTCGTCGCCGTCTTTGGTGCTCTCCCGTTCCTCGCACCGGGGTGGAACGGCGTGCGCATCAGAAGCTCGCCAGCCCAGGCGACAACATCGATATAGCGGATCGCCAGCCAGTTGAGCACCAATAGGCCGAAGGCCAAAACGACGCCGAACCCTGCGCTGTCGCTCACCGGCTCCATCCCGTGCTGATCGTGCGTGATCTGGCGATTGACGATGACCGAACCTGGGCGAGCCAGCAGCGCTATTCGCGCTGCAGGCCGGCCATACGATAATCAGCGTTAGCCCGCGTGGCGCTGCTGAGAAGAACCGGAATTTCGTGATGGCTTGCCGCCGCCATTGGCGCGGCACTGGGAGACTGGCTGTCCTTCTGGATCGGCAAACGGCTTGGAAAGCGGGTTTCGCACTATTGGCCCCTCTCCTGTTCTTCGAGCGGTGGGGGGTCGCCGGCGCTTCTTCGGTCCCTTGCGTGCATCCGTACCCTTGGTGGCGGGCATCTGCGCGATGCCGCTCTGACGTTTCAGTTTGCCAATATCGCTTCACGTCGCTCGGACCACCATGCGAGCTTCAGGAATTCCGACACCACGAACCTCTCGAGCAAAGCACCGAACCGCGATCGGTCCTACGTTCTTCGTCTACGGCCGCTCACAAGATTGTCAACAATCTGAGAAAGTTTTGTTGACAGGTGATTGATTTGAGCCTTCACTCACAAAAGTCCGCGTATCGATCGAGTTCTGTCGCAACAATGCGCGGCCTCCAAAGGGGAAAGAACAATGATCAACAGACGTTCAATAATCACATCCGCGGCGCGCGGCGCCGTCTCCGCGCTGGCAATCATGGCCGGCGGCACAATCGCGGTGCACGCCGCCAACAAGGAACTCAAGATCGGCTTTGTCGGCGTGACGAGTGGCGCGGCCGCTGCGTGGGGCACATCCAACGTCCGCTCGATGCAGACGCGCGCCGCCTGGATCAACGAAACCGGCGGTGTGAAGATTGGTGACGAGACCTATGACATCAAAATCGTCACCTTCGACGACCAGAAGGACCCGAAGCGGGCGATCGCCGGCATGGAGAAGATGGCCCAGGAGGGCATCCACTATGTCGTCGGTCCGAATGTCGACGACGGCGCGGCGGCGGTGCGTCCCGTGGCAGAATCCAAGGGCATCATCTATTTTCCCTACGCATTCCCGAAGGAACTCTACACCCCGCCGGCGTCCAACGCCGTGCTCGGCATGATCGCCAACTACCAGTCGGCTCCGGCGATCTACAAATATCTCAAGGAAAACAGGGGCGTGAAAAAAGTTGCCTTTGTCGCCGCCAACGAATCCGATCCGCTGAGCCAGCGGGATGGCGGTGTTGCCGCGGCAAAGGCGCTCGGGCTCGAGGTTGTGGCTGCCACGGATGTCTACCAAAACGATACCCGCGATTTCACGCCGGTACTGACGCCGATCGTTTTGCAAAAACCGGACCTGCTGGTGCTTTCGGGCGTCGCGCCGGGCAATGCGCCGCTGCTGATCCGCGCCGCGCGCGAGCTCGGCTACGAAGGCCTGATCTCCACCGAAACGGCGCAGGATGCCAAGGTGCTGGAAGAGGGCGCGGGCGAGTTGGCCAACGGCTTCATCTCGGTCGGCGGCGCATCGACGCCCGAAATCGCGTCCGACACGATGAAGGAGTTCGTCGAACGCTATACGAAAATGTTCGGCGAATACAATGACGAGTCCAACACCAAGGTCTACGCGCTCGAATACATCATCGAGACGCTGAAGGCGAACCCGGCCGCGATCGACAATGTCGAGGAGTTCAAGAAGACGATCGACACTTTCTCGGCGCCCAATCCCTATCTGAAGGGCGATGCCAAGCTGACCTATGTCGGAATTACGTCGTTTGGCCAGAAGCGCCAGCTTTCGGTCCCGATGGTGGTCACGGAATACCGCGACGGCAAGTTCGAGACGCTCTTCGTCGCTCAAGTCGATTGACGCAACTGCACCGAAGCGGATTGCCGCAGAGGCTCGAGCATTCGTCTTCAGCCTCTGAACGGCCGGAACCATCCTGATGGAACAAGTCATCGCCAACGGGCTTTATCTTGGCGCGCAATACGCCTTGATCGCGCTCGGTCTGACCCTGATCTTCGCGCTGATGAACGTGCTTAACTTTGCCCATGGGCAGATGTACGTTCTCGGCGGCTTCGTCACTTACACCGTCTATGGCCAGCTCGGCATGCCTTTCGTCGTCGCGCTCGTCGCGTCCGGGATCACGCTGCTGGTCATTGGAGCGCTTGTCGAGAAATTCCTTTTCAGGACGGTGATTAAGCGAAGCGTGCGGGAGGAAAGTACGATGCTTCTCGCGGCGGCGGTCGCATTCTTCCTCGACGCCGTGATCCTCCTCCTGTTCGGCGAAAAGCAGCGCGGCGTGCCGAAGATCGTCAAAGGCGTCTTCGTCTCCGACAGCCTCATAATGCCTTACGACCGGCTGCTGGTCGGCGCACTCGCCATACTGTTCATCGCCTCCTTCGTGCTTTTCATGCAGTACAGCAAGCCGGGACGCGCCATGCGGGCGCTGGCGCAGGACCGGGTCGCGGCGCAGCTGATGGGCGTCGAGGTCGACCGCTATTCGATGATCGGCTTTGCGCTCGGCGCCATGCTTGCCGGCATAGTCGGGGGGCTGCTGGTCGCCATCACCGGCGTCAATTCGGGCATCGGTGGGCCGATCTCGATCAAGGCGTTCTTGATGGTGATGATCGGCGGGGCCGGCGTGGTCAGCGGAGCGATCGCCGGCGGCTTCATCCTCGGCATGATGGAATCGGTCGGCCTGACGGTCCTACGCCAATATGGCGACGTCACTTATCTCGTCATCTTCGCCGCGCTGATGGTGTTCCTGAGCATCCGCCCGAACGGGCTCATGGGCAAGCCGTGGGGATGATGGACATGAAGCGTACACGCAACATCCTCGCCGTCGCTGTCTTCCTGCTGGTCGTACTCGTCGGCGTGCCCTGGCTGATCGAGGCGACCGGTCGGCTCGACCTCTACTACACGCTGACCTCGGTCGCGCTGCTCAGCATCGCCAGCGCCGGGGTGTGGGTGACTTTCTACATCGGCCGCATCAATATCGGCCAGGGGGCCTTCGCGCTTATGGGCGGCTATGTTTCGGCCATTCTTGTCGTCCAGTATGGTGTGTCGTTCTGGCTGACACTGCCGCTGGCTGGGCTATTCTGCGCCGCTGCAAGCGTGCTGATCGGACTGCCCATCCTCAGGCTTCGCGGCGTCTATTTCGCCATGGTCACGCTGGTTTTAACCGAAGTGGCGCGGCTGCTCGCGCTGGCGCTGCCGATCACCAACGGCGCCAAGGGCATGGTCAGCATTCCGCTCCCCGGCGGCATCTCGATCTTCGGGCTGACCATCCTTCCAGATTTCGCGACGCTCGCCAATCCGCGTCCCGCCTTCTATCTGGTGTCGGTTGTGCTGATGGTGCTGTGCTTTGCGGCGCTCTACCGCCTAGTCCATTCGCGCATTGGCAAACTCTGCCAGTCGTTGCAGCAGAACGAGGAACTGGCCTCCTCGATCGGCGTCAACATCGCCTATCTGCGCGTTATCGCCTACGCCTTCTCCTCATTCCTCGGCGGTCTCGGCGGTGCGATGTTCGTCGCCATCTCGCAGTCGATCTATCCGTCGAGCTTCACCGTCACCGACTCGGTGAACTTCATGCTGAACTGCTTCCTCGGCGGGCTCGGCCACGTCTTCGGGCCGATGATCGGCACCTTCGTGCTCTATTTCGGCTGGGATTTCCTGTTCGAGACCGGCGAGTTCCAGTTGCTGATCTTCTCTTCGGTGCTGATCGCGCTGATGCTGTTCCTTCCCAACGGCCTGCTCAGCCTCAGGCTGTTCGGCAAGAAGCAGGGCTAGGACCATGACTGAGCTTCTCCAGATCAAGGCCGTGACCAAACGCTTCGGCGGGCTGGTCGCGGTCAACAATGTTTCCTTCGCGGTCCGCGAACGCGAAATCCTCTCGGTCATCGGCCCCAACGGCGCCGGCAAGTCGACGCTGTTCAAGTTGATTTCCTCTTTCCTCAATCCGACCTCGGGCGAAGTGCTATTCCGGGGAGAGCGGATTTCAGGCCTGGCGCCGCATATCGTCGCCCGGAAGGGCGTGGTGCGCACGTTCCAGGAGACGACGATCTTCAAGGGCATGACGGTGCGCGACAATGTCATCATCGCGCATCACCTGCGTTCCAACGCCAGCCTTGCCGGCTTCTATCTCGGCACGAACACCGCACGGCGCGACGAGGATGAATTCGGCCGCTCGGCCGACGAGATCATCGACTTCCTCGATCTCGGCGCGCAACGGCATGAGATCGCCAGCACGCTGCCGCACGGCCATCTGCGCGCGCTCGGGATTGCCATCGGGCTCGCTACCAACCCGACCGTGCTTCTGCTCGACGAGCCCTTCGCCGGCATGAACCATGACGAAACCGTGCGCGCGGTGGAGATGGTGCGCGACGTGCGGAAGCGCGGCGTGACTGTCCTGCTGGTCGAGCACGATATGCCCGCCGTCATGAACATTTCCGACCGCATCGTCGTCCTGAACTTCGGTGTGAAAATCGCCGAGGGAACGCCGAAGGAAATCCAGGAGAACGAAAAGGTCATCGAGGCCTATCTCGGCGCCGAAGATGAGGCGATCGGATTTTAGCCATGAGCGAACTGCTGAAAGTCTCCGACGTCGAACTCTACTACGACCATGTCTATGCACTGAAGGGCGTGTCGCTCAACGTCAACGAGGGCGAGACCGTCGCGCTGATCGGCGCGAACGGCGCGGGCAAATCCTCGATCCTGCGCGCCATCACCGGCCTGAAGAAAGTGCGCAGCGGCGAGATTCATTTCCGGGGCCACCGCATCGACGGAACGCGCCCGGACGAGCTGGTCAGGATGGGCATCGCCATGGTGCCGGAGGGTCGGCGCGTCTTTTCCTACATGACGGTGCGCGACAATCTGATGATGGGCGCCTTCACCCGCACCGACAAGGCCGAAATCGCAAGGACGCTGGACATGGTGCTCACGCGCTTTCCGCGCCTGAAGGAACGCTATTCCCAGACGGCGGGCACGATGAGCGGCGGCGAACAGCAGATGCTGGTGATCGGGCGGGCGCTGATGGCCAAACCGAAGCTTCTGCTGCTCGATGAACCCTCGCTCGGCGTCGCGCCGAAGCTCGTCCAGGACATCGCCCGCTCCATCGTGGCGATCAATCGCGACGAAAAGGTCAGCGTTCTCTTGGTCGAGCAGAATTCGCGCATGGCGCTGCGCATCTCGCAGCGCGCCTACGCACTGACGACCGGAAAGATCGCGCTGGCCGGACATTCGGCCGAGCTGCTTGGCGACGACCGGGTCAAGAAACTCTATCTCGGCGGGGAAATATGAAAGCGCAAATGGACATACTCGTCGTCAATCCCAACACCACTGCGTCCATGACCGAAAAGATCGGCGAGGCGGCGCGCGGCGCGGCTTCGGCCGGCACCAGGATCATCGCCGTCAATCCGAAGGACGGGCCGCCGAGCGTCGAAGGCTATTTCGACGAGGTCTTCGCCATCCCGGGAATGATCGGCGAGATCCAGAGACATCCGGCGGCGAGCGCCTGCGTTATCGCCTGCTTCGACGACACCGGCCTCGACGCAGTACGCTGCGTCGGCGAGATGCCGGTGGTCGGCATCGGCGAAGCGGCGTTTCACATGGCGAGCCTAATTGCCGGCAAGTTCAGCGTGGTGACGACGCTGTCGCGTTCGGTGCCGGCGATCGAGCACAATCTGGTGCGCTACGGCCTCGCCAGCCGCTGCGCCAGGGTGCGGGCAAGCGACGTTCCCGTTCTGGAGCTCGAAGTGCCCGGCTCCAATGCCCGCCATCGAATTTCGGAGGAGATCGAGCGCGCCATCCGCGACGACCGGGCCGAAGCGATTGTGCTGGGATGCGCCGGCATGGCCGACCTCGCCGCCGCGCTCAGCCGCGAACATGGCCTTCCCGTGCTCGACGGCGTCGCCTGCGCCGTACAACTCTGCGAGAGCCTCGTCAGCCTTGGCCTGTCGACCTCGAAGCGCGGCGGCTACCAGGTTCCACTCGAAAAATCCTTCGCCGGAATCTTTGCGCCCTTTTCGCCCTCCGGCCGTGTATCCTGATGCGTGCAAAATTGTTGACACTCCCACACAGGATGTTCGATGTCCGGCCGGAAACGCGGTGTTCGCGCCGCTATGCGATCCGGCCGCCGGGACAATGAGACGATGGACCTGCTTGGACCAAAGACACGGGATGGCGACAAGCCGACGATGCGCTGGTTTCCGGTCTATGCCGGCCTGCGCGACGCCATCGTCAGCCACCGCCTCGCACCGGGCACAAAGCTGCCCGAGGACGAGCTCGCCTCGATCTATTCGGTGAGCCGCGCGGTGATACGCGCGGCGCTGCAGGCGCTGTCGCATGACCGCTTGGCTCGGCTCGAGCCGAACCGCGGCGCGTTCGTCGCTCAGCCGACCAAGCAGGAAGCGCGCGAGGTGTTCGAAGCGCGGGCGCTGATCGAGCCCAAAGTCGCGGCGCTTGCCGCCGAAGTGGCAAAGCCGGCCGAGATCGCGCAACTGCGGCTTCATCTCGAAAAAGAGCACGAGGCCCTGCATGCCGGCCGCGACAGCGACGCCATAATGCTGTCGGCAAAATTCCATGTCGGCATCGCTGAAATCGCCGGCCATTCGATCCTGACCGGCTTCGTCAAGGACCTGTTGTCGCGGTCGTCGCTGATCATCGCGCTCTACTGGCGCCGCCGCGAAACCACCTGCGAAAGCCACGCCCATCACGCCCTCGTTGATTCCATCGAAAAGCACGACGCAAAAAACGCGTCCGACCTGATGCAAAGTCATCTCGTCGACCTTCTGTCGGGCCTTGATCTGTCGCTTGGCGAGAAGAAGCCCGAGAGCCTGTCGGACATCTTGCGCTGATCTCCGCTGTCAAACTCTTCGCCGGAGTTCGCCCATGTCCGCACGTGCTGGGCGTGATCGAAGCAATGCATGGCATGCATCGGTCCATGAGGACTGCTTCTTCGTTCCTGCCGTCATAACAGTAGCGCTCGTTGAGTCCGCGGCGCTGCCCTCTCCGGCGTCGCGACCCCCGACATGCCGCAGCAACCTGTCGGCTGCGGCGAGGCCTCGATGCCAAGCTATGACGTTTCGGTGCTCTAGATTGCACTCCCGGACAAGCCTCAGATCCTGAAAAGGTCTGTAGCGTTGAGTCATGCGGGCACGATAATCGCCAAGGTTCTCTCCACCAAGGGCAGATCATTATTTTTCGCCTAGTATTGATGTTTGATACGTCAATGATACTATTGTGAATATCATTTCTCATATTCAGACACCGACGCCTCGATGATCACTGCTTCCCAGCTTCGTACCGCCCGCGGCCTTCTCAACATCGACCAGAAAACCCTGGCGGAAATGGCAGGCCTCTCGCTGCCGACGATCCAACGAATGGAAGCCAGCCAAGGCAATGTGCGAGGCGTTGTCGATAGTTTGGTGAAAGTGATCAACGCGCTGAACCGCGGCGGTGTCGACCTTCTCAGCGAACATATGCGTAGCGACGATGGCGGCCGTGGCGTCAGGTTCCGGCATCCAGATACGCTGTTGGGCACGCCAAACTAGATCATGCAAAGCACGCTCTCGGCGCCACGCATTCACCGTCCTTCGTCTTCCTTTTCTTCTCGAAACACCCAATGAGCCTCTCCCGGCATGTCAGCTTGCGGTCCCGCTTTTCCGCATGGAAAGGCAAGGTTCGCTCATGATTCTGTACCTGCGCCGGCTAACCGGCAAAGAGCGTAGCGAAAGAGCCGACCGGCACCTCGCTCGCTTTCTGACGCTCATCGCAGGAGCCGCCAATGCTGGCGGCTTTCTGGCGGTCCAACAGTACACTTCCCACATGTCAGGCATCGTTTCGTCGATGGCTGATCACCTGGCACTCGGCAATGTCGAACTGGCGCTTTCCGGATTGGGCGCCTTGTTGTCGTTTGTCGCAGGCGCCGCCTGCTCAGCGGTGCTGGTCAACTGGGGAAGGCGGCAGGGTCTGCAGGGCGAGTACGCGTTCCCGCTTGTCCTGGAAGCGGTTCTGCTGATCTGCTTCGGTCTGCTCGGCAGCCATCTTGCGCGTCATGAAGCCCTGTTTGTGCCGATGACGGTGATGCTGCTTTGCTTCATCATGGGCTTGCAGAACGCCATCATCACCAAGCTGTCGGAAGCCAGAATCCGGACAACGCATGTCACTGGCCTGGTGACTGACATGGGCATCGAGCTCGGCAAGCTGCTTTATTGGAACATCTCGGGGAGTGACTCGGACGAACTGTTCGTGAAGGCAGATCGAAGAAAGCTGAGGCTGCTGGCGTCGCTTGTGGCATTGTTCTTTCTCGGCGGCGTCATCGGCGCTGTGGGTTTCAAGCATGTCGGTTTCGCGGCGACATTGTTTCTCGCGGCCATTCTCCTCGTGCTGGCCTCCATGCCAGTCCTGGAGGACGTCTCCGTTCGCATGAGGCGGCTTTGGCAGTAGCGCTACAGAGCTTTGCCGCATGCCAGATTTGGCAGCACATTCGCGAAGGCGCGGTTCCTAGATTTCGGCAGCTATTCCGTTGGGCTGATCCTGAAGCACGATGAGACCGGCCCCAACGGCAAGAGCCGGCCGAGATAAGGCCCATTTCCAGCCCCATCACGCGCAATCCGAGATGGCTGGCGACAACACTGGCCGTGACGGGAATGGTCGCATGCTTTGGTTCGAGGCGCAGGACGTATCGCCCGGTTTTCTACAACTTCAAGACAGATGCGTCACGCATCATTAATTGAATACGCCGCATTTTAATATATGCTGCAAGGCGTAGAGATAATATCTCAAAGCTGATCAAAAAGGGGGATGCGACCGTGATAACTGCTCCACAGTTGCGTGCCGCGAGGGCACTCCTTGGCATCGACCAGCGCAGGCTTGCCGAATTGTCCGGTCTTTCCGTGCCGACAATTCAACGCATGGAAGCCAGCGAGTCGATTATTCGGGGTAACGTCGATTCTCTCATGAAGCTGATCGGGGCACTTGACCTCGCCGGCGTGGAATTGATCGCTGAAGGCGCCTCCAGCCAAATCGGCGGGCGCGGCGTGCGACTGAAAGCGGATTTTGACCCCGCCAAGATTCTGGGCGGGGTCGATACGGATGCCAAACTCCCCGTGAGGAGCGTGGCGTGATTTCGGGGGCCGCGGTCCTCCTGTGGGGCGTTGCTGCGCTCCTGGGGACTGCGGTGCTTGCGATTGCGGAAAGCCGCAGATCGGACTCGGGAACACGCCTGATCTACGGCTTGACGCTAGGTATATCGGCGGCTGTGCTCATGGTTCTGGCGAGCCGCATCGCCGACAATCCCGTCACCCCGTCGACTGTGGTGTTGCCTCTTGGATTGCCATGGATTGGCGCTCATTTCCGTTTGGATGCGCTCTCGACTTTCTTCCTCATCGTCGTCAACTTCGGCGGCTCCATGGCCAGTCTTTATGGCCTCGGCTACGGCAGGCATGAGTCTGCGCCGCATCGGGTGCTGCCGTTCTTCCCGGCTTTCCTAGCCGGAATGAACCTTGTCGTGGTGGCCGACGACGCCTTCACTTTCCTGCTTTCCTGGGAATTCATGTCGCTCGCCTCCTGGGCGCTCGTCATGGCGCACCATCGCGAGCAGGACAATGCGCGGGCGGGCTACATCTATCTGGTGATGGCGAGCTTCGGCACACTCGCGCTGCTGCTTGCGTTCGGCCTGCTCGCCGGATCCGATGGAACCTATACATTCGACGCGATGCGAGCTGCCGGCCCCACGCCGTTCGCCGCTGCTTTCGTCTTGGTTCTCATGCTGCTGGGTGCCGGCTCCAAGGCTGGACTCGTCCCGCTGCACGTTTGGCTACCACTCGCTCATCCGGCTGCGCCAAGCCACGTCTCGGCTCTCATGAGCGGCGTGATGACCAAGGTCGCAGTCTATGGCTTCATACGCGTTATTTTCGATCTGCTCGGTGAGCGGGCATGGTGGTCGGGCGTTGCCGTGCTTTTTCTTGGCGGCCTGACGGCGGTTCTCGGCATCCTCTACGCGCTGATGGAAAAGGACCTGAAGCGACTGCTCGCCTATAGCACCATTGAAAACATCGGCGTCATCTTCGTAAGCCTTGGTCTCGCGCTCGCATTCAAGGCGAACGCCATGCCATCGGCTGCAGCGCTGGCGCTCACCGCCGCGCTGTTCCACGTCCTCAATCATTCCTTTTTCAAAAGCCTGCTGTTTTTCGGCGCGGGCGCCGTGCTGACGGCAACCGGAGAGCGGGATATGGAGAAGCTGGGCGGTCTCATCCATCGCATGCCCTTTACAAGTTTTGCCTTTCTCGTCGGTTGCGTCGCGATCTCGGCACTTCCACCCTTCAACGGCTTCGTCTCCGAGTGGCTGGCCTTTCAGGCCATATTGCAGAGCCCCGATCTGCCACAATGGGGACTGAAGGTCATGGTGCCCGCCGTTGGCGGTCTGCTGGCGCTGTCAGCGGCACTGGCCGCGGCCTGCTTTGTAAAGGCGTTCGGGATTACATTCCTCGGCCGACCACGCTCGGCCGCGGTGGAACTGGCGCGTGAGGTCGACCGCCACTCGCTGGCGGCAATGTTCGTTCTCGCTGCCCTTTGTCTCCTGGCCGGCATTCTGCCCGGTCTTGTGATAGACGGCCTATCATCGGTGACACTGCCACTGATCGGCAGCCGGATGCCTGTGCAGATGGCGCAGCCCTGGCTGTCTATCGTGCCGATTGCAGCGAGCCGCAGTTCCTACAACGGCCTGTTGGTGTTCCTGTTCATCGCCATTTCCGCATCCGCTGCAGCATATGTGATCCATCGCTTTGCATCACATGCACTCCGTCGGGGTCCCGCCTGGGGTTGTGGCTTCCCGGATGTGGTCCCAAGCTCGCAGTACACGGCCGTCAGCTTCGCGCAGCCTATCCGCCGCGTCTTCGGCACGTTTGTATTCCGTGCAAGGGAAACCGTCGAAATGCCGGCACCTGGCGAGACCGGTCCGGCTCGTCTGAATGTCGAAATGCATGATGTGATCTGGGAGACGCTGTACCTGCCTATCGGCCGGGCCCTCGACTTTGCGACCGACCACCTCAACCATCTGCAGTTCCTGACGATCAGGCGCTACCTGACCCTCGTCTTTCTCTTTCTCATTGTCCTGCTCCTGGTGCTCGCACTATGGCCGTGACTCTCGAGTTGGCCGTTCAAGGCGCGCAGATGGCGCTGGTGCTTTTGCTGGCGCCGCTCCTGACCGGATTCGTGCGCAAGGTGAAGGCACGGCTCTTGCGCCGCCAGGGTCCTTCCCTGATCCAACCTTACCGCGATCTCTTGCGGCTGATGCGCAAGGAAGTCGTTCTGGCGGACAACGCATCCTGGCTGTTTCGCGTGACGCCCTATCTGATCTTTGCCACCACCTGGGTCGGCGCGGCGCTCATCCCGACATTCGCCGCCGGCCTCACATTCAGTTGGACCGCCGATCTCATAGCCATTGTCGCACTGCTGGGAAGCGCCCGGTTCTTCCTGGCGCTGGCAGGCATGGACGTCGGCACGAGCTTTGGCGGCATCGGCTCGAGCCGCGAGGTGATGATCGCTTCGCTGGCCGAACCCGCCATGCTGCTCATCGTGTTCAGCCTGGCGCTCGTCGCGGGTGCTACGCAACTCTCAACGGTCGCCGCCTTCATGGGGTCACCGGAGGTTGGCTTGCGGGTGTCGCTCGGGATGTCGCTTATCGCCCTCGTGATGGTGGCGATCGCCGAAAACGCCCGCATACCAGTGGACAACCCATCGACCCATCTGGAACTCACCATGGTTCATGAGGCGATGGTGCTGGAATATTCCGGTCGCCATCTGGCGATGATCGAGTTTGCCGCCTTCCTCAAGCTTCTGCTCTATGTGTCACTGATTTCCTGCGTCTTCCTACCTTGGGGACTGGCGAGCGCCGGGGCAGGACTGGAATCCCTTGCTCCGGGTGTCGTCGCCTATGTCGGCAAGCTTGCCGTCTGTGGCGTTCTCCTCGCCGTGTTTGAGACTGCCATCGCCAAGATGCGCGTCTTCCGCGTCCCGGATTTCCTCGGGGCAGCGCTGATGCTGGCCCTGCTCGGCACGCTCCTGCTGTTCGTCTCACGGAGCCTCTGATGAACGGCCTCACCTTCGACATCGCTCACCTGCTTGCCGGCGGCCTGGTGCTGGTCAGTTTCATGATGCTGTATCAGGATCGCCTCTTTGCGCTGATCAACGTTTTTGCGCTTCATGCAATCGTGCTGGCCCTGTCCGTAGCTTGGCAGGCATACATTCAGGACGCGCATCATCTCTACGTCACGGCGGCGATCGCCCTCGTCTTCAAGGCGATCGTCATTCCTGTCGGGCTTCATCGCATCATTCAGCGGCTCGGCATCCATCGTGACGTCGAGACCGCCGTCGGCATCGGTACGACCATGCTTGCGGGGATAGGCCTGGTGGCCCTGTCCATGGTCCTCATGCTGCGCGTCACTCCCGAGGCTGATCCCCTCGCCCGCGAGGACCTGGCTTTCGCGTTGTCCATCATTTTGCTGGGGCTGCTGGTGATGGTCACCCGCCGCAACGCCGTCAGCCAAGTTGTCGGATTCATGTCGCTCGAGAACGGTCTGGTCCTCGCCGCCACTGGGGCCAAGGGCATGCCCCTGGTCGTCGAGATCAGTGTCGCCTTCTCGATCCTTATTGCCTTCATCGTCATCGGAGTCTTCCTGTTCCGCATCCGCGAGAGGTTCGACTCGGTGGATGTCGGCGCGCTCGACGACTACAGGGGAGAACACCGTTGACCGCGTTTTCTCTCGATGCGGTGGCCGCCATTTTGCTGATACCGGTCTTCGCGGCCGCACTCCTGGCGGTGCTGCCGAAATACCGGCTATCGGCGGGCGTCAATGTCGCTGCGAGCTTGCTGACCTTGCTCGCCGCACTGTCGCTTCTTGTCACCGACCGCCCGCAGCCCGGGCAGTATCTGCTCGTCGACGATCTCAATATCGTCTTTATCGTGCTCAACACATTCGTCGGCTTCACCACCAGCGTCTTCAGCGCTTCCTACATTGCCCACGAACTGGAGATCGGGCGGCTGACAGTCCCGAACTTGCGGTTTTATCACGCAATGTACCAGGTCATGATGTTCGGCATGAACCTGGCGTTCGTCTCGAACAATATTGGCTTGATGTGGGTGGCGGTGGAGCTTGCCACGCTGACCACCGTGCTCATGGTCGGCATCTACCGCACGCACGAAGCGCTGGAGGCAGCCTGGAAATATTTCATTCTGGGCAGCGTCGGCATCGCGCTCGCACTGTTCGGCACCATCCTCGTCTACATGGCTGCACAGCCGGTTGTTGGCGAGGGGACGAATGCGATGGTCTGGACGGTGCTCATCGCTCACGCCGCGCGCTTCGATCCGGCTCTGCTCAATGTCGCCTTCATCTTTCTGCTGCTCGGCTACGGGACGAAGGTCGGCCTTGCGCCCTTGCATGCCTGGCTGCCAGACGCGCATGCTGAGGGTCCAACGCCGATTTCCGCAGTGCTGTCGGGCTTGCTGTTAAACGTCGCGCTCTATGCCGTGCTGCGCTTCAAGCTGTTGCTCGCGGCAAGCCCGGAAGCGATCGCACCTGGGCCATTGATGATCACGATGGGACTGACTTCGCTTGTTTTCGCGGCCTTCATGCTCTACCGCCGCCGCGACATCAAACGCCTGTTCGCGTACTCCTCGATCGAGCACATGGGCATCATCGTGTTCGCTTTCGGCATAGGAGGCCCGCTCGCCAATTTTGCCGGCCTGCTGCACATGGTCATGCACAGCCTGACCAAGTCGGCGATCTTTTTCACGGTCGGCCACATTGCCCAGGTCAAGGGGACACAGAACATCGCCGAAATCCGGGGGCTGACGGAGACGCATCCTGCGCTTGGCTGGGCGCTCGTCATCGGCGTCGTTGCCATTGCCGGCCTCCCTCCGCTCGGCATCTTCATGAGCGAATTCCTGGTCGTGAGTTCGACATTTGCAAGACACCCCCTTTTGGCGATGCCGTTGGTTTTCGGGATTCTGCTCGCTTTCGGCGCCCTGCTGCTTCGACTGACCGGCGTCGCTTTCGGCGAACCGCGCGGCAGCACGGCACCCGCCGAGGCGTCCTACATTCCGATGTATTCCCATTTGGCGTTGGTGTTTGCCGCCGGCATCTATCTGCCGCCACCGCTGGTCACATGGTTCCAGCACGTCGCAAGTATCCTGGGGTGAGAGAGGAGAGAAAGAGCATGCCCGCGCTGATCGATCTCATCCTTGCTGGCCAACGTGTCGAAAATCATTTCCCGTGGTCGCGCGCCGTGGTGACTCCGAAAAAATGGGGCTTTGCCGTCGAGCAATTGGCCGAGGGCCACTGGAGCCTGCTCGGCCTATGGGGTGAGCCAGGCGCCGTCCACATGGCACTTCTCGATGAAAGCGCCGGGGACATCGGCGTTGTCAGCCTGGAATGCCCCAGTGGCCGCTACCCATCGGTCGGCCGGCTGCATCCGCCCGCATTGCGGCTCGAACGTGCGGCTGCTGACCTGTTCGGGCTCCTGCCACAAGGCGCGCCTGATACGAGACGGTGGCTTGATCATGGCCATTGGGGTGTCAGCTATCCGTTGAGTACCCGCGTCCGGACGTCTGCTGCGACAGCCTCCCCCTACAGTTTCCTGCCTGCCGAGGGGGAGAGCCTGCATCAGATCCCGGTCGGACCCGTGCATGCTGGCATCATCGAGCCGGGCCATTTCCGGTTCACGGCGAGCGGCGAAACGGTCGTCCGGCTGGAGGAGCGCCTCGGATACACGCACAAGGGCATAGAAGGCCTGATGGCGGGGTCCGACATCGACCGCGCAGCCAAACTGGCGGGCAGAACCTCCGGCGACAGTACCGTGGCATACTCGCTCGCTTTCGCCCGCGCGGTCGAGGCGGCGCTGGGTGTCGAGATTCCCCCGCGCGCGGTCTGGCTGCGAGCCCTCATGGCCGAGTTGGAGCGCCTGGCCAATCATCTGGGCGACATCGGCGCTATCTGCAATGATGCCGCCTTCGCGCTCATGCATGCCCACTGTGGGGTGCTGCGTGAGCGCGTATTGCGGGCAAGCGATGCTGCCTTCGGTCATCGTTTGATGCGCGACCGCATCGTGCCCGGAGGCGTGGCAAGCTTCCTGAGCGATGAGGGCACGACAGCGCTCAGGTCCCTGATCGCAGAGATCAGGCAACGGTTTCCCGCGCTGGTCGAGCTCTATGATAACACGGCGTCGCTGCAGGATCGGACTGTCGCAACTGGCCGGCTGAAGGTGGAACTCGCCCGACAGTATCGCGCCGGAGGGTATGTTGGCCGGGCCTCCGGTCGGGACTTCGATGCCCGCCGCAATCTCGCTTATCCACCCTATGGCGAACTCGCCTTCGATGTGCCTCTACTCCAGGAAGGCGACGTGAACGCCCGTGTCTGGATTCGTATCCGCGAGGTCGAACAGAGCCTGTCCCTGATCGAACAAGTTCTGCGACAACTGCCAGACGGACCGATCCGTGTCGATTTCTCGCAGACAGACCAACCGCATGAAGGCATGGCGCTAGTCGAAGGTTTCCGCGGCGACATTCTGGCATGGCTGCGCATTGGCAAGGGCGGCTTGGTCGAGCGCTGTCACCTCCGTGATCCGTCTTGGTTTCAATGGCCGCTCCTTGAAGCGGCGATCGAAGGAAACATCGTTGCCGACTTTCCGCTGTGCAACAAATCGTTCAACTGCTCTTATTCGGGCCATGATCTCTGAAGGCACGCTGTCATGCGCAAGCTTCTTTTTGAAAGCCTGATACGCCCCCCTCTCACCGAGCGTCCGCCGTTGGCAAGCAGCACGGCGGTCGACGAACTCGCACGCGCGCTCGACGGGGCTGCTCACAAACGATTGGGGCGAAGCCTGTCGATCCGGGCGATCGATGCCGGTTCCTGCAACGGCTGCGAACTTGAGATGCACGCGCTGAACAATGCCTTCTATGACATCGAGCGTTTTGGGATCCGGTTCGTCGCATCACCCCGCCATGCCGATGTACTGCTCGTCACCGGGCCGGTCACAAAAAACATGCGCGAGGCATTGAAGCGGACCTACGACGCAACACCCAACCCAAAATGGGTGGTCGCACTCGGAGATTGCGCAGGTAATGGCGGCTGTTTCGCCGGCAGCTATGCCGTGGTGCGCGGAGTGTCCGAGGCCTTGCCTGTCGATCTGCACATTCCAGGTTGTCCGCCGCCGCCAATCGAAATTCTGAAAGGCCTGCTCGCCTTGCTTGAGGGCGTGAATTCCAAGACTGGTGCTGCCCGAAGGTGACTATGCAGAGGCTTTGCCAAGGTTGGCCTTGTCGCTGCATAGATCCAACCAATGCGTAGCCGTGAGTTTAAGGGCATCAGCCAACCTGTGTCCCAAAATTGGAAGGCGCTCGGCGGCGGGAACGGCTAAAGCGCCTGCTTTTTCGACGGCGGCTCAGCCCCATTCCGTCGAAGGGTGAACCCGTTCCCTAGTCCGAAATGGTTACTTGCGCTGCAGCTAATGTAGTTACAATCTTGTGCCGTCGGAAGCTGCATTGGCCGGGCAGGCGTGAGTACCGTCTTCGCCGGCGACTCAAAGCAGTCGACCACACTTTTGCGGTGCACTAAGAGGGAAATCGATGAGATTGACGATTGTTTGCGCGGCAATTTTGATTGCCGTATCCACCGCCGCCATTGCGCACGAGAAAAAGAGGGTGGTCAGTACAGAAGTAACGTCGGCCTGCGCCGACCTGTCGGGCAGCACGATCAAGAAAAACAGGGAAACAAAATTGGATTGCAGTTCAACCGGAACTGTCTCCAGCGCGATTTCGAAAGACAAATCGGAGCCGCGCCTGGGCTATGAAACGGTTAATCCTGCAATCATAACGATCTATTAGCTGAGGAAACAGCAGCAGGTCTATCGGAGCTCAGGCTTCGGGAGCAGGGCAAGGACCGACTCGCGGCCATTACCTGCGTACCACATTCAAGCATCGCTTGGTGGCGGCGCGCGGCCTCATTGCGCAGGCTTGATCCTGCGGGTCGGAAATTGCCACTGCCTGCGCTCAATGTTTGATGCGGTCACGCATTGCATACCAAAGCATGCCGAGCACATAGAGCGGGCCGCGCAGCGCCGTGCCGCCGGGGAACGGAAGCGGGCTTAGGGTCGAAAACAGATCGAACCGCGAAGCATCACCGGTGATCGCCTCAGCGAGCAGCTTGCCCGACAGCGTCGACAGGATCACTCCCTTGCCCGAATAGCCATGCGCAAAATAGATCTCGCCATAGCGACCGACATGCGGCAGGCGCGATGTCGTCACCGAGACCAGCCCGCCCCAGGCGTGATCGATGCGGCGGCCGCGCAATTGCGGAAAGGTCTTTTCCATGTGCGGCCGCACGAAGCCGGCAATGTCCGCGGGCGGCGACGGCGTATAGCGCTCGCCGCCGCCGAACAGCAGGCGTCCATCCGCCGACAGCCGGTAGTAATTGACGACGAAGCGTGTGTCGGAGACGGCCACATTGGTTGGGATGGCGTCGCTCGTGTCGCCCAGCGGCTCGGTGGCGATAATGTAGTTGCCGACCGGCATGATGCGGCTGTTGACGCGCGGCTCAAGCCCGTGGAGCAGCGCATCGCCGGCCAGTACGACATGCCTGGCCCGGACCGAGCCTTTGGCCGTCGAAACCCGGGGGGAAGGTCCCCGCTCCAGCCGCAGCGCCACCGAATTCTCGTGGATGGTGACGCCCGCCGCAGCCGCGGCGCGAGCAAGACCGAGGGTGTAGTTCAGCGGATGCATATGGCCACCGAGCTTCTCGTACATCGCGCCGTGATAAGATGTGTTCACCATTCCGCGCGCCTGCGCTGCCGACAGCATCTCGACATCATGAAAGTTCATCATCGTAGAAAGGCACTCGGCCTCTTCTTCGAGGTCGCGCAGGTCGGAACCGTTGACCGCACCGGCCAGATGGCCGGTGAGCCTGAGGTCGCAATCGATGGCATGGCGCTCGATCAGACCGAGCACCAGGGCCCGCGCCTCGAAGGCGAGATCGAACAGCGCCCTCCCCCGTTCCGGCCCATATAGCTTGACCAGCCCCTTGGCGCCCTTGCGCAGGCCGGGGATCATCTGGCCGCCATTGCGCCCCGACGCCCCCCAGCCGATCTTGCCGCCTTCGAGCAGCACCACCTTCAGGCCGCGTTCGGCTGCATGAAGGGCTGCGGAGAGGCCGGTACAACCGCCGCCGACCACCACCAGATCGGCGTCGACGTCGCCCTGCAGCGCCGGATGGTCTGGAGCCGGATTGGCCGTCGCGATGTAGTAGGATTTGCCGATATCCAGGCCGGAGTTGAAGCCCCCAGAATTGAAGCCCATCATCACACCTTGAGCAGCAGATGGTCGCGTTCCCAAGAGGTGACGACGCTCTGGAACAGGTCGAGCTCAACGCTCTTGACGCGCAAATAGGTCTGGAAGAAATCCTCGCCGAGCACCGCCCGAACCGGATCGCACGCAGCGAAACGGTCGAGCGCTTCTTCCATGGTTTTGGGCAGCGTGCTCCTGCTGCGATAGGCATTGCCCAACGCTTCCGTCGAACGAGCGATCTTCTCCTCGACGCCGAGATAACCGCAAAGCAGCGAGCCGGCTATCGCCAGATAGGGATTGGCATCGGCGCCGGGCAGCCGATTTTCCACGCGCCGCGCGGTGCGCCCGCCGGCCGGCACACGCAGGCCGCAGGAGCGGTTGTCGTGCGACCACTCGATGTTGGCGGGTGCACTGTGGTTCGGCCGGATGCGGCGGAACGAATTCACGTTCGGCGCAAACAGCGGCATCACCTCGGGAATGTATTTCTGCAGGCCGCCGATGAAATGCCCGAACATCTCGGTGTCGGCGCCGTCACGCCCGGCAAATAGCGTGTTGCCGGCCTCGTCGACGACTGACATATGGAGATGCATTGAGCTGCCGGCTTGCGCGGCTATCGGCTTGGCCATGAAGGTCGCCTGCATGTCACCTTCCTGCGCGGCCTGGCGCGTCATTCGCTTGAACAGCAACACCTTGTCTGCCAGCGGCAGCGCGTCGCCATGCAGGAAATTGATCTCCAGTTGGGCCGTGCCCGATTCATGGATCAGCGTGTCGAGCGGCAGTCCGGCTGCCGCAGCATAGTCATAGAGGCGCCGGATCACCGGCTCGAATTGCTCCAGTGCCGCCATGTCATAGGGATGCTGCACGCTTTCGGAGCGGCCATTGCGCCCGACCGGCGCCGTCACCGGCCAATCGGGATCGGGATTGGGCGCGGTGAGATAAAATTCAAGCTCCGGCGCCACCACCGCCCGCCAGCCGCGCTGGCGATAGAGATCGAGCACGCCCCGCAACACGTGCCGCGGCGAAGCCATCCACGGCCGGTCGTCCATGTGGAACGCATCGGCCAACACATAGGCCTTGCCTGGTCCGCCACCGGGCGCCAGACAGAGTGTCGCGACATCCGGCACCATCCGCATGTCGGGGTCCTGGTAGGCGAACCCCTCGTCGACGGAACCGGAATAGCGGCCGTCGATGCTGACCAGGAACGCGCTGCTCGGCAGATAGAGTGCTCGGTCCTCGATCGCCTTGAGGAACTTGGCCGCTGGCAGGGCCTTGCCGCGCAGCACGCCGTTCATGTCGGGCACCAGGCACTCGACGTCGCTGATAGCGTGAGCGGCCAACCAGTCTTTCGGGTCGTTAGTGCCGTTCATGGTCGAGGCATCCGTTGTTGTGGTGTCAAGCATCAGACCGGGTCCTTGCGAGAGCGAGAATGGCTTCGGCGGCCACGTCCGTTCCGGGTGTCAGCGCCATATGCACTGCATTCTCCCGGAGGCGTGCGCGCATAGCAGCATCGGCCATCAGGCCGAGAATGGCTCGCTCCAATTCGTCTTCCGTCCAGCCATCGCGGCTGATGTGGCGCCCGACGCCGGTTTCCTCGGCACGTTGCGCATTGTCATGCCCGTCCCAGCAATAGGGCATGACCAGCGACGGCACGCCGAAACGCAATGCTTCGCAAAAGCTGTTGTTGCCGCCGTGATGAATGAAGAGGTCGCATTTCGCCACGACGGAAGGCTGTGGAAACCAGGCGTCGAGATAGACATTGTCCGGAACGGCGCGATAGCTGTCGCGCAGACCTCCGGCATTGACAATGAAGCGGGCCGGCAGCCTGTCGAAAACGGCGAGCATGCGCTGGATCAGGCCGACATCCATGGCGCCAAGACTACCGAAACTGACATAAACCAGCGGTCCGCCATTGCGCGGAAAGACCGGTACGTCGAACGGCCCCTCCGAGCGGACGCAGCCTTCGAGATAGACGAAGCTGGCAGGGTCGAGCGGCTCGGCGCGCTGCCTTCGCACAATCGTTGGGGTCAGCAGCAGATTGAGGGCGGGCGAAGGTTCCAGAAAAAGACCCGTTGGCAAGGGCGCAAGACCGGCGTCGGTCCGAAGCCGATTGAACCGGTCGTGCGCCGGAGCGACCGCTGCCAGATAGCGCGCCTCGAACGCCGCGCGGCTCGGGTCGTCGGCGGCGAGACCGGACAGATAGGGTGGCACATTGGCATCGGGAAGCTCAGTTTCGGCGCAGGAGACGACGCGCACCCACGGGCAACCGGCTGTCGCCAATGCCGGGAACATGACGACGTTGTCGAGCACCACGGCGTCCGGCTTCAGCCGCGCCAGCAATTGGCGCAGCGGCGCCTCGGCATTGACGGCAGTGTCTACGATTGCTTGCCAGGTCGGGGCAACATAGGTTTCGAGCTGATCGATGGGGCTCAACCTGAAATGCGGCAGATGACGGCGCACGAAGGCCTGCCAGTAGCTCTGGCGTTCGCTGTCGGTCAACGGATCGTCAGTCGGCAATTGGTATTCCTGAAACCCATAGTCGGCGAACACGCCAGAAAAGCCGGCATGGCAGATGAACACCGAACGGGCGTCACGAGCGCGCAGGGCCTGCGCTATGCCAACGCAATTCAGCGCAGCGCCGAAGCTCGCTTCCGGAAACAGTGCGATGGTCGGGCTGCCTTTGCGCATGATCCTCGTTATTCCGGCCGGCTGATCATGCCGAACAGCGCGGGCGCCCCGCGACTGGCCGCCTGCGGTCGCTGGCTGCGGGAAAGCCGCAGATGGACCCGAAGCAGATCGGCTGCAACCTCGTACTGCTGGCTCTCCAGATGGTCGAGTATGGTCAGATGCTCGCGCAATGATTGCTTCAGCCGGAAGACATTGACGCCGGCATACGTTCCCGGCAGCCGGCGCAGCCTGAGATGATCGGCCAACGCCTCGGCGACGAAGCGGTTGGCGGAACCACCGGCGATCATCCCGTGAAAATCGATGTCCAGCCGTTGGAACTCTCTGGAATCGAATGCCGCGTCGGGCAGAGCCAGCAGCATTTCCATGCCCTGTCGCAAGGCTGCCGCGCGCGTCCCATCCAGCCGGAACCCAGGCGCCAGAAGGGCGGCGGGTTCCAGCAACAGCCGGAATTCATAGCTCTCCCCTTGTGCGCCAGGATCGTCAGGCACTCTCCTGAAAAGCCAGGACTGCCCCGGCGCGCGGTCCAGAAGATTTTCCTCGGCCAGTTTCTTCAGCGATTTTAGTACTGTCCTGCGCTCGGCACTATACCGTCGCATCAGCGCGCCGACGGTGACCGTCTGGTCCAACCGGCGCGCCGAGCGGTCTCGCAGGATCATGTCGGCAAGTTCATCCTCCTCGGCGCTCGGCAGGTCGGCGGCGACGGTCGCCTGGCTCGTGAGGTCTAAGGCCAAGCGATAGCCGGACTCAGCCTCCCATTGAACTACGCCTTTTTCAGTGAGCAGACGCAACGCGGCCCGCACCGGAGTTCGGGATACGTTGCAGAGCGAAGCGATCTGCTGCTCCGGGAGATGAGCGCCGGGTTCAAAGCCGCGTTGCCGGGCCACATCGAGAATGCGCTGTGCAAGGTCGAGATGGTTGGTGCGGGGACGTCGGGCTGCAACTTGCATGGCAATTCTCATGAAGGACTTGGCGGCTGAGGTTTGGCCGATTGCCCTTGCGGATGCGGTCGGCCGGGATTCCCCCGTGCTTTGACAAATTATGGATTGACGTACTTTTTTCTGCAATAGTACTGTGAGATCAATCGGCAATAAAAAGACCGGGGAACAGGATCGAAGCGGCCCTACGGCTGCAAGCGCTGGTCCGACGACTAAGTTCGATGATCAACCAGAATGGGAGTCTGTCATAACCACCACCACCCTGCGGCACCGTCCGTTAAGGAAATCCTTGATCGCACTTGGCCTTGGCCTGGCGCTATCAGCGCCGGCGGCTGCCTCCGACCTCGTTATCTCCAACTGGGACGGCTACATGGCGCCGGATGCCATGAAAGCTTTCAAGGCGGCGACCGGTGTCTCCGGCGAAGTCGTGGTTCACGCCACCAACGAGGAGATCATGGGCAAGCTCGTCGCGTCCGGCGGCAAGGGCTATGACGTGGTCTTCGTCTCCTCGCCCTTTGCCGAAGTGCTGAACAAGCTCGGCCTGATCGAGGCGATCGACCATGCCAAGATCCCTAACCTCGCCAATCTCTATCCCGAGGCGGCGAAGCTGCCGCACGACGCCGGCAACAATTTTTCCGTGCCCTACACTTGGGGCACCACCGGCCTTTGCTACCGTTCGGATCTGGTGAAGGCGGAGCCGGTGAGCTGGAACGACCTTCTCGCCCCGTCCGACGCGCTCAAGGGCAAGACGACGATGCTGGCGACCGACCGCTGGCTGCTTGCTGCCGGCCAACTCGCCAAGGGCTATTCGGTGAACGAGACCGATCCGGCAAAGCTCAGCGAAGTCAAGGACCTGCTGATCTCGGCCAAGAAGACCTTGCTGGCCTATGACGACACGACCTTTTATTCAAAGCTGGTCTCGGGCGAGGCGCTGATGGTTCAGGCATGGGATGGCTGGTGCAATTACGGGATCGCCGAGAATTCACAAATTAAATACACCATACCGAAAGAAGGCTCGGATCTCTGGGTCGATACAATGGTCGTGATGAAGGCATCGGCCAACAAGGACGCCGCCTTCCAGTTCATCAACTTCATGCTGGACGCCAAGAACCACGCCTGGGCGGCCCAGAACATCGACTACAAGGTACCGAACAAGCCGGCTATGGAAAGCCTGCCGGCCGATTTTCTCGCCAAATTTCCCAATATGAGCATGCCGGTGGCAGAGTTGGTCAAGTTCGAGCAGTTGCGCGATGTCGGCGATGCCCAACGCGACTACTCGAAGATCGTCAGCGAAATCAAGGCCGCGCAATAACCGACATCAAAATCAGAGATCCCGGTCGACGGCGGGGTTTTCGCCGCCGACCGTTGAATGCGGTACCGCAATCTTGTCCCAAACCAGACTTCGCTCATCCTTGCTGATGACGCCGGCGCTGGCCTGGCTCACCGCCTTGATGGTCGTGCCATGCGCGCTGGTGCTGGCGCTCGCCTTCTTCCGGCGCGGCATCTATGGCGGCATCGATTACACTTTCACGCTGGAGAATTTCGGGCTGGTGTTCGACCCGCTCTATGCCGGCATCTTCCTCAATTCGGCGCGCATTGCCGGTACGGCAACCCTGGTCGCGGTGGTGATCGGCTATGCCGCCGCCTATGCGATCGCGGCAGTACCCCGCCGGCTGCAGCCGGTGTTTCTGTTCTTTGCCGTCTTGCCCTTCTGGTCCAATTACCTGATCCGTACCTATGCCTGGATCGTGCTGCTCAACCGCGAAGGGCTGATCACACAACTGTTGCGCTGGTTCGGCTACACCGGCGAGCCGCCGTCGATGCTTTATACCGAAGGCGCCGTCATCGCCGGTCTGGTCTACAACTATCTGCCCTTCGTCATCCTGGCCTGCTACGCGCCGCTGTCGCGGCTCAATCCGGAGCTCGCAGAGGCCTCGCGCGATCTCGGCGCGTCGACCGTGACCACATTTCGCCGGGTCATCCTGCCACTGACCGTGCCGGGTATCGCCGCCGGTGCTGTTTTCGTCTTCGTGCTGTCGATCGGCAATTTCGTGACCCCTGCTCTGCTCGGCGGCGGGCGTTTCCAGATGATCGGCAATGTCGTCTACGAGCAGTTCCTGACCGCCAATGACTGGCCGTTCGGTGCGGCACTGGCAATGGTGCTGATCGCCATCATGCTGCTGGTGCTGACGGCGCAGGCCCTGGCTGCTGATCGCGCCTTGGGCCGTACCGCCGAAGCGAGAGGAGGCGCCGATGGCTGAGCGCTCCCTCGCGACGAGGCGCGCGCTCTGGCTCGTGCTTTCACTGGTCCTGGCCTTCCTCTACATCCCGATCGCCGTGCTGGTGGCGCTGTCGTTCAACCAAGGCGGGCTGCCGACCGTCTGGTCGGGCTTTTCGCTGAAATGGTATGTCTCGCTAATCGGAAACGCCGCAATCCTTTCTGCCGCCCTCAACACACTGATCGTGGCGCTTGTCTCGACCGCCATCGCCACGCTGCTCGGCACACTGCTGGCGATCGGCGTCGAAATACGTCGGCAATACGGCAAAGGTCTCGAGGCGCTGATCTTTGCGCCGATGATCATTCCCGACATCGTGCTGGCGATCGCGCTGCTCAGCTTCTTCTCGATGCTTGATCTCACCTTGGGCCTGCACACCATCATCCTCGCCCATGTCGTCTTCAATCTCGCCTTCGTCTGCTCCGTGGTGCGCGCGCGGCTGAAAAGCTTCGACTGGTCGATCGTCGAGGCCTCTGCCGATCTCGGCGCTTCCGCGCTCACAACATTTCGGCGGGTGACGTTGCCGGTGATCCTGCCTGCCGTCGTCGCCGGCGCGCTGCTCGCCTTCACCCTTTCGGTCGACGAATTCATCATCGCCTTCTTCACCGCCGGCGCCGGCCGCGCCTCGACCACGCTGCCGATGCAGATCTATTCGATGATCCGCTTCGGCATCACGCCGGAGATCAATGCCTTGGCGACTATCGTCATGGCGGTCTCGATCACCGCGCTGACCCTGTCGCAGCGGCTCAACCGTGGGGTGATCGGCCAATGAACGAGCCCCGCACGCTGCTGGCGATCGACAACGTGTCGAAGAAGTTCGGCCGGGTGACGGCGGTCGACGGCATTTCACTGGATATCCGCGAGAACGAGTTCTTCGCCTTGCTTGGACCTTCGGGCTGCGGCAAGACAACGCTGCTGCGCATGCTGGCCGGCTTTGAGACGCCCAATGACGGGCGCATCCTGCTCGACGGCCGCGACATCGCCAGGACCCCACCCAATAAGCGGCCGGTCAATCTGATGTTCCAGTCCTATGCGCTGTTTCCGCATATGAGCGTCAGGGCCAATGTTTCCTACGGCCTCGAAATGGAACGCTTGCCTGCAAAGGAAATCCGCTCCCGTGTCGACGCCATTTTGGTGACGACCGAACTCGTTGCCTTCGCCGACCGCAAGCCGGAGCAATTGTCCGGCGGGCAGAAGCAGCGCGTCGCGCTTGCCCGAGCGCTGGTCAAGCGACCACGGCTGCTTCTGCTCGACGAGCCTCTCGGTGCGCTCGACAAGAAATTGCGCGGGGCCATGCAACTGGAGCTGAAGCGGCTGCAGCACGAGGTCGGCATCACCTTCGTCATCGTCACCCACGACCAGGAGGAATCGCTGGTCATGGCCGACCGTATGGCAGTGCTCAGGGACGGCAAGCTGCTGCAATGCGATACACCCCATGCGGTCTACGAGCATCCGGGGGACCGTTTCGTCGCCGACTTCATCGGCGTCATGAATTTCGTACCGGGCAAAGCCGTCGGCGACGGCGTGCTGGCAAGCAACGGCGTGCGGATCACCGGCGATGTTCCCGCAACACTTTCGCCCGGCGCTGCGGCGGTAGCTTCAGTCCGGCCCGAACGCATCCGGCTGTTCCCGTCGGCAGAAACGGCCAACCGTATCTTCGGCGCGGTCGAGTCGCTGGCCTATCAGGGACTCGATCTGCAACTGCATGTCCGCACCGCCCTGTCGCCAAAGCCGTTCCTGGTGCGCATCACCGCCGACGCCGCCGACCGCCGCCCGGTCTCGTCGGGCGATACAGTCGAGCTCGGCTGGGATGCGGCTGACGTCAGAATTTTCGCAGATTGATCGAAGGAGAACCTCTCATGGCGCAGAAGACGATCGCGTTCTTTCCGGAGGCCGCTTATGGCCCCGCGCTCAATTCCGTCGGCATAGCCCAGGCGATCGAGGCGCGCGGCCACAGAGCGGTGTTCCTGTCTGACCCGGGCTTCGTCGACGTCTACAAGGGCTACGGCTTCGAGGCTCATCCGGTAAACCTGTCCGAGCCGATGCCGCCGGAACAGATGGCCAAGTTCTGGGAAGACTTCATCAACGGCCACATCCCGAACTTCCGCAAATCGCCCTACGACCAGGTCGACAATTACGTGAAGGATTGCTGGACGGCGATCGTCGACAGCGCCAAATGGGCTGAGAAGGATCTGCCTGGCGTGCTTGCGACGATCAAGCCTGATGTCATCTGCGTCGACAACGTCATCCTGTTCCCGGCGATCAAGCAGTATGGCAAGCCCTGGGTGCGCGTCATCTCCTGCTCGGAAAACGAGATCGAGGACGAGGACATTCCGCCACATCTGTCCGGCTGCGGCGAGAACGACCACGCCTGCCATCAGCGTTACCGCGACCATTTCAACGCCGTCATCAAGCCGATCCATGACGACTTCAATGCGTTTTTGAAAGCGAACAACGAAGCGCCGTATCCGATCGGCCAGTTCTTCGAGGCCTCGCCCTACCTCAATCTGCTGCTCTACCCCGAGGCGGCAAAGTTCAAGCGCCGCTATCCGCTCGACCCGGCAAAATTCCAATATCTGGAAGGCTGCGTGCGGCAGGAGAAGCCCTACACCGTGCCGGTTTTTGCGAAGAATAATGACGGGCCGCTGCTCTATGTTTCCTTCGGCAGCCTTGGCGCCGGCGATGTCGATCTGCTGAAGCGCATCGTCGCAACGTTGGGCAAGACGCGCTACCGGGCGCTGGTCAATGTCGGCGGCTACAAGGAGCAGTACGCGCAAGTGCCCGAAAACGTCATCATCGACAGCTGGTTTCCCCAGCCCTCGGTCATCCCGCAGGTCGATGCGGTGATCCACCACGGCGGCAACAACTCGTTCACCGAGTGCCTGTATTTCGGCAAGCCAGCGATCATCATGCCCTACGTCTGGGACGGCCACGACAATGCGACGCGGGTCGAGGAAACCGGCCACGGCTTCGGCATGCCGCGCTACGACTGGAGCGACGCCGAGCTCATCGCCAGGATCGAAACCTGCCCGACCGACCGGGCAATCAAGGCCAAGCTGGCCAAGACGTCGGCCCAGATGCAATCGCAGAATGGCCCCGAAAAGGCGGCTGGTTTGCTGGAGAAATTGCTGTGACCTCCGCCCCACACCTCCACCAAGCCTCGACCCGCACCGACCTCGTCGACTGGGGCACCCAGCCCGATGCGCTGGAAGGCGCTTCGCACTCCACCGGCAGGCTGGTGCACAAGGGGCCGAACAACCAGCCGGAATCCGGCATCTGGGTCTGCACGTCCGGTTGCTGGCGGCTGGCGATTCCGCGCGACGAATTGTGCCATTTCGTTGCCGGCCGCGCGACCTACAGATCGGACGACGGCGAGGTGATCGAGGTATCCGCCGCCACGGTTGTCATGTTCCCGGCCGGTTGGACCGGCGAATGCACCGTCCACGAGACCATCCGCAACGTTTACATGCTGGCCTAAAGGCGGCCACTGGAGCTCCCGACATGCCGACACCAATCATGAAATCGCCGCTCGCCATCACCGACCTTGTCGACTGGGGTGTCATTCCGAAAATGATCGAGGGTGAATCCCGCACCTCGGGCAAACTGCTGCACAAGGGGCCGGAAGGCCGCTCCGAATGCGGACTATGGGTCTGCACCCCCGGCAAATGGCACTGCCATGTCACCCGGGACGAATTCTGCCACTTCCTCGAGGGACGCTGCACCTATGTCCATGAATCCGGCGAGGTGATCGAGATCGAACCGGACACCGCAGCGTTCTTTCCGCAGGACTGGAAAGGCGTCTGCACCGTCCATGAGACGATCACGAAGGTCTACATGATCCGCTGAGCGGGCTTGAAAGGACGACCATGGATTTTTCAGCTGACCGGCCGGCCTTTTTCGTCAATCCGGATTATCGGTCGATGACCGGCACGAAAAAACCGGTAATCGATCCGGCGACACTGGAGACCGTCGGCGTAATAGCCGCCGCCGGCGACACTGAAATCGACGCCGTGCTCACCGCAGCGACCAAGGCGCAAACGGCCTGGAAAAGGCTCGACGCCAAGAGCCGTGCCCGGCATCTGCACGCCGTCGCGAACGCCATCGAAGCGGCTGACTTCATGCGCTGTGCCGAGCTGATGGTGCGCGAGATGGGCAAGCCCTATCCGGAGGCGATCGGCGAGATCGCCAATTGCGCGCCGATCTTCCGCTACTACGCCGAGATGGCCCGTGATGATGCCGGCAAGATCGCCGGCACGACGCAGGCCGGTTCGTTCCAGTATGCCCGCTACGAGCCCTACGGCACGTCGGTGCACATCATGCCTTACAATTTTCCGATCCTGCTGATGTGCTGGACCGTCGCCGCCTCGCTTGCCGCCGGCAATGCCTGCGTGATCAAGCCCGCCGAAGCGACGACATTGTCGACGCTGGATTACATGACCGTGTTCCGCTCCCTGCCGGAGGGCCTGGTTTCCTGCATGCCAGGTGGAGCAGCAACGGCGCAGGCGCTGATCGCCTCGGACCGCACGCATGTGGTTGCTTTCACCGGTTCGGTCGCCGCCGGCAAGGCTGTCGCCGTCGCATGTGCAGAGCGCATGAAGCCTTGCGTCATCGAGGCCGGCGGCAGCGATCCCCTGATCATCAGCAAGCACGCCCCGCTGGACGTGGCGGCGGCCGGCAGCGTCACTGCCGCGTTCCATCTTACGGGCCAGGTCTGCACTTCGGCCGAACGGTTCTTCGTGGTTGATGCCGTTCACGACCGCTTCGTCGATCTGTTTGCCGAGAAGACGCGCGCGCTGCGTATCGGCAACGGGCTGGACAAGAGCGAGATCGGACCGCTGGTTAGCGAGGCCGCGCGCGCGAAGGTCATCCTGCTGGTCGACGATGCGATCCGCAGCGGTGCCAAAGCGATCACCGGCGGACGCATTCCGCCGGCACATAATGTGGGCTGGTTCTACGAGCCGACCATCCTGACCGGCATCACCCCCGACATGGCAATCGTGCGCGAAGAGTGTTTCGGGCCGGTCGCCGCGATCTGCCGGATCAAGGATTTCAACGAGGCGATAGAGCTTGCCAACGACAGCCCCTTCGGTCTCGGCGCCTCGGTCTTCACCACCGATCTTGCCGAAGCGCATGAGGCCGCGGAGCGGCTCGAGGCCGGCATGGTCTGGGTGAACAATCCGCTGATCGACAATGACGCGTTGCCGTTCGGGGGCTGGAAGGCTTCGGGCCTCGGCCGCGAGCTCGGCCGCCAGGGTCTGGATGCATTCCGCCGCTCGAAGATGGTCATCATCGACCACAGACCGGAGATTCAGGGCTGGTGGTATCCCTATCCTGACAGCTGGTTCCGCGAGGCAGGCGGGCGCAAGACTATCTTCAGGCGTGCTGCCAGCTAATTGTTTAGGATATCCGTCTCCGAATACCTGGCATATGCATCGAAACCGTAGCCGAATGAAGCCATATCGGGCGTGGCGTTGTAGCCGGAGTCGGAAAGGCACCTGCGCTCAACGGCCATTCGCCCGGCGGACCCGCCAGATGACGTTACCGACGTCATCGGCGACGAGCAGTGCGCCAGTCTGATCGATTGCAACGCCGACCGGACGGCCCATCGCCTCGCCATTTCGCCCGATGAAGCCAGTGAGCACATCTTTCGGAGGACCGCTCGGTTTGCCACCACGGAACGGCACGAAGATCACCTTGTAGCCGCTGTGCACGCTTCTATTCCACGAGCCGTGCTGGCCGACGAAGGCGCCGTTGCCGTAGGCCGGACCGAGCCGGGCGCCTTTGGAGAAGGTCAGTCCCAGCGAGGCGGTATGAGAGCCCAGGGCGTAATCGGGCTTGATCGCCGCCGCCACGAGATCGGGGCGCTGCGGCTTGACGCGTTCGTCGACGTTCTGTCCGTAGTAGCTGTAGGGCCAGCCGTAGAAAGCGCCGTTACGAACCGAAGTCATGTAATCCGGCACAAGGTCGTCGCCGATTTCGTCACGCTCGTTCACGGCGACCCAAAGCTCGCCAGTTTCAGGATTCCAGGAGAGCCCGTTCGGGTTGCGCAGGCCCGAGGCGAAGACCCGAGTGCGGCGGGTCGACCGATCCACTTCAAGGACAGCGGCGCGGTTCTTCTCCGCGGCTATGCCGTTTTCTCCAACGTTGCTGTTGGAACCAATTGTGACATAGAGCTTGCGGCCATCCGGAGTTGCGATCACGTCCTTGGTCCAATGATGGTTGAGGTCTCCGGCCGGCAAGTCGATGATCTTTTCCGGCGACGTGCTGACTCGGGTCTGGCCATTGGAGTAGGGGAAAGCGACGAGCGCGTCGGTATTCGCGACAAAGAGCTTGCCTTTGGACAGCGTCATGCCGAAGGGCGAATTGAGGCCTTCCGCGAATGTCGTGCGCACATCCGCAATGCCATCGCCATCGGTGTCGCGCAGGAGCGTGATGCGGTTGGCACTTTTGGTCGCGGCGCCAGCCCGCTTCATGGCCAGGTCCATGAACACCTTTCTAAGACTAAAGCCTTCGTCATGCTTGGCAGGGGCATTGGTTTCAGCAACCAGAACGTCGCCGTTCGGAAGCACATGCAGCCAGCGCGGATGGTCGAGGCCGGTGGCGAAGGCGTTCACTGTCAGCCCCTTCGCCGGGGTCGGCATACCGCCTTTCTGCCAGCCTTTCGCCTCGGCGATGTTAACAGTCGGGATCAGTGTCGGTCGTGGTTTCGGTAAGGTGGGATTGGGGCCATAGCCGGTTATTGCCCCGGTTTTTTGCGCCGGCCCGGTTTTTTGCGCCGGAATGCCAGCGCAGCTTGCCACGACGGCGCCCAATACCGCTACGAGTACGCTTCCTCGGAAGCCGGCATGCATTGGACGTCCTCCGCATGGATCTGTGTCGCGCTCTTTGTGTAAACGCAAGTCAGGGGCTTATTCTTCCAATTGGTTCGAAGCAGCGGCACTCGTGATCCGAGGGCCAGGAATTCGCGACAGATCTGCTCTCGGTAGAAATATGGCGCAAGAAGATTGCGGCAACCGCGCGAATATTTGTCGCGATATGAATCTCAGATTCGTATCGCGCGAAATCGATACGGCTTGCGCTTTTCGGTATCGAGTTGCTCATGGGCCAACAGGCGTTCGAATGGAACGAGACCATGAACGGCGGGACCCACAATGACCCACCGATTGCACCAGTTGGTCAAACAGCTGTTGTTGCTGCTTAGCAAGACGCTGCAAATCTGCTAAAGTCTGCGGTGGGAGGAGACGGACATCCAATCGCTGCCGATAGTACATCCAAGTGTAGCGAAGGCGACACCCGGCGCATCACTTCCGCTCGCCTATTCCCTCGCGACGCTCTGCTGGCTCCTGTCGGCCGGCGTCTATATCGCTGCCAAGTGGGTTGCCCCCGAGATGCCGCCCTGGGCGCTCTGCTTCTGGCGGCTGACGCTTGCCTGCGCGATCCTGCTGCCTATCGTCCATCGTCATCACGGGGCGATGCTCGTGCTGATCCAATCCCGGGTGATCGAGGTGCTGGTCATCGGTGCCATCGGGCTGACCTTGTGTCAGGGCATGATCTACACGGGCCTCAACTACACCAACGCGACAACTGCCGGCATCATCATGGCGCTGTCGCCGATCATGACCATGGTGCTTGCCCGTTTTGTGCTCGGCGAGTCCCTCGGTGTCTGGAAAGCGCTTGGAGCGCTGGTCGCTCTGGCCGGCATGGTGGTGATCGTGGCGCGCGGCGACCTTGCTGCGCTGACGCAGCTGCAATTCAATCCCGGCGAGTTGTGGATCGTCGGCAGCGCGTTTTGCTGGGGCCTCTACACCGTGCTGCTGCGTCGCGCCAAATTCGCTATCGAGCTTCTGCCGATGGTGGTCCTGCTGCTGGGAGCCGGCGCGCTGGCCGCACTGCCCTTCTATCTCTGGGAACTGTTTTCCGGGGATCGTTCGGCGCTGCATGCGAACGGCCTTCTGGCTCTCGCCTATGTGGCTGGCCCGGGCGGCGCTCTGATGTACTATCTCTACAACCGTAGCGTCGAGACGCTTGGCGCGGGGCGCGCCAGCATGCTGCTCTATCTCCAGACCGCCTTCGTCGCCGTTCTCGCTTATCTGTTCCTTGGCGAAAGCTTGCAAGACTACGATCTCGCCGGTGCCGCCCTCATCGTCGCCGGCCTGCTGCTCGCCACCGCGATCAAGCCGAGGCAGCGCACGGTGCGTGTCGCGTAGTGAACCTCACCTCCGCCGGAGCGGCGAGGCAGCTCGCAAAATCAGAGCACCACCCGAAGCGAAGCCGGGTCACTGAAGCCGGCTGTTGTGGCGCAGCACGAGGCCGACCGCGCCGAGCAATGCATCGTTCTCCGTGTGCTTGCCAACGATTATCCGTGTGCGCAACGCGGGTGCCACATCGCGGGACTTGATGAGCGTATGGCGTTCATATGACGCGATCAGCGGTGCCAGGAGAATGTCGCCCGCCAACGCCATGCGGCCGCCGATGATGATGAGCGGCGGATTGAGCACCGAACCGATCAAGCCAAGGCCACGACCGGCGAACTCGGCGGTGTCCTCGATCATCCGCAGCGCCCTCACGTCGCCCTTCTCGGCCATCATGATCACGTCGTCCATCGTGACCGGCCGCCGCACGATGCGCGAAATCTGCTCGAGCGGCCGGGCAAAGCTGGCATAGAGCTCCAGGCATCCTCGATTGCCGCACCGGCAAAGGTCGCCACCGGGATCGATGCTGATGTGCCCGAATTCGCCGGCGCCGCCGGCGATGCCGCTCACCAGCCGGCCGTGCTGGACAATGGCCCCGCCGACGCCCAGATCGACCTTGAACAGCACGAAATCGTCCTGGCCGACGGCCGCACCCCACATCAGCTCGGCAATGGCCGAGCAGTTGCTCTCATTGTCGGCGAAGATCGGCTGTTCGAGGACCGGCCCGAACACATCGCGGATGTTGACCCCGGCCCAGGTCGGAACGATACTCGCGCGCAGCACCACTCCTTCGCGGCTGACTGGGCCCGAGACGGAGACCCCAACCCCCAGGAGCCCCGCCATCGGCAGACCGTTCTCTTCGTAGCATCGGGCAATTACTGACTTGGCAAGCTGGGCCGCCTGTTGCGGCTGGTAGTCCAGACCCATGGGGATAGTTTGTTCGGCAACGAAAGAATGCGACACGTCGGCGACGACACACCGCATTTCGTCGAGGCCCAGATGGATGCCGACGCAGGTGCCCGCAGCGGGATTGAGCGTCAATGTCGTGGCAGGCCTGCCAATACCCCTGGCCGCGTCATGATGGGCCGAGGATTCGATCACCATCCCCGACTTTCTCAAGCCGTTGAGCGCAGTTGAAACCGTCGACCGCGCCAAACCGGTAATGCGGGTAATTTGCGACGCAGAAAGCACGCCGCGCTCACGCAGGCATCGGACGATCAGGCTCTCCGGCGACGCAGACGGCCTGTCGATCAGCCAATTTCTAAGCGAAGGTTTGTTCATGATGAGCACAAAGCACGTTGACTGATAGCCCAAATATGTCATCTTGGAAAGAACGGAGATTACTGCATCTCGCCGGCCACGACCTCAAATCGCGGGCCACAAGCGGTCGATACGAACCGTGCATCACATATGGGAGTGAAACGATGAAATACCTGAGGACGGCCTTTGCGGCCGCTACCGCCTTCACTTTGATTACCGGAACAGCGCTCGCAGAGCCGAAGACCAACCTCTTGCATCAATGGGCCACCGGATCGGACGCCCAGGCTATCGCCAAGCTCGGCGAGATGTTTACCGCCAAGGGTGGCACCTGGCAGCAGACCTCCATCGCAGGCCATACGGCCAATACCCTGGCCAAACTGCGTGCCGATGTGATCGCCGGCAACGCACCTCCCGCTGTGCAGCTCAAAGGCCCCGAGATCGCCGAATGGAACGAGACGGGCATGACAGCCAATCTCGACGACCTGGCGAAGGCGGAAAATTGGGAGAAGGTCGTCGCTCCCGAATTACTGCCGGTGATGAAGCCGACCGGGAATTGGGTGGCCGCGCCGATGAACATCCACCGCATCAACTGGCTGTGGGCATCGCCGAAGGTCATGAAGGACGCGGGCGTCACCGAGATGCCGAAGACATGGGCGGAATTCAACGCCGCCTGCGACAAGATCGTGGCCAGCGGCAAGATCTGCATTTCGCACTCGACCGCCGACTGGACCGACTCGACCGTCTTCGAAGTGGTCGTGTACGGTCAGGACCTCGATCTCTACAGGAAAGCTTTCGTCGAGGGCGACGTCGATGCCATGCGCAGCGATGGCATGGTCAAGGCCTTCGAGCAGTTCCGCACCATGACCTCGAAGTACATGGACCCCGGCATGAACGGGCGTGACTGGGATACCATGTCGCATCTCGTCGGCCGCGGCGAGGCCGCCTTCCACATCATGGGCGACTGGACGATCGGCCTGCTGACGGCCGGCGGCTTCAAGGAGGGCACCGACTATGTCTGCGCCCAGGCGCCGACCGATTGGGGCAAGCCGGGTTTCATCTTGAATTCAGACTCGGTCGTGTTCTTCAAACAGAAGGACCCGGACTATATCGAGGGACAGAAGCTGCTTGCCAGCATCATCCTGTCGCCCGAATTCCAGACCATTTTCAATCAGACCAAAGGGTCCATTCCGGCCCGCCTCGACGTCGATCTTTCGAACGGCTTCAATCCCTGCCAGCAACTCTCGCAAAAGGATCTGCAAGCCTCGATCGCCGCCGGCACGCTCGTGCGTTCGATGGCGCACAACATGACGGTTCCGCAAAAGGTCCGCGGCGCAATAATGGATAGCATCACGGAGTTTGTAGCAACGCCGGATATGAGTGCGCAGGACGCGGCCAACGCGATGGCGGATGCGGCCGAAGCGCAGAAATGACGCTGCCGATGATGGCCGGGGGCGAAGCTCCCGGCCAGACCTCGCCGGAGCAGCCCGATGTCCACCCATGATCTGATTGTACCAGCTGCAGCTGCCGCGGCCCGACCGTGGCGCGAGCGCCTGGGCACGATGGTGCCCATTCTGGTGCTGGCGCCGTCGATAGCTGCGAGTTTCATCTATGTTTTCGTCTTCACGCTCTGGACGCTCTACATCTCGCTGTCCAATTCGTCGCTGTTGCCGACCTATGGGTTCGTCGGCTTGGACAATTACGCTTCGCTCTGGGCAAACCGGCGCTGGAACATCGCCTATACCAATCTCTTCCTGTTCAGCGGCTTCTATATCGTTGGCTCGATGGCGGTTGGCCTGCTGCTCGCGATCGCGATCGACCAGCGCGTCCGCGGCGAGGCGGTTTGGCGCACGATCTTCCTCTATCCGTTGGCGGTGTCCTTCATCGTCACCGGTACGGTGTGGAGCTGGCTGTATAATCCTGTCGACGGTATCCAGGCCTTCGTTCGAGGGCTTGGCTGGACCGACTTCAGCTTCGCCCTGACGGCCAACCGCAACACGGCGATCTATGCTGTGATCATAACCGGTATCTGGCAGTCGTCCGGCTTCGCCATGGCACTTTTCCTGGCCGGTCTGCGGTCCGTCGATCCGGACCTCGTCAAAGCCGCGCAAATCGACGGCGCGTCGATTTTCCGGACCTATCGGAGGGTCATCCTGCCAACCATCGCCCCGATATTCCTGGCGGTGGCGGTCATTCAGATACAATTCGCTATCAAAACCTTCGACCTGGTTGCGGCGTTGACGCGAGGCGGGCCAGGTGTGTCCACCACCTTCCCCGCCATCTATGTCTACGACCTGATGTTCCAGCGCGGCCAAATCGGCGAAGGTGCCGCCGCGGCGATGATGATGCTCGCGGCGGTCGCGGTGGTGCTGGTGCCGTACTCCTTGTGGATCGTCTGGCGCCGGCGGGCGGAGGGCCGCGATGGCTGAAATTACCCCCAATGCCCGTTTTGATCCGGAAGAAGCCGCGGCCACGCGCCGGCATTTCTGGAGCCGCTTCCTTGTCTATGCGGTGCTGACGCTGTTTGCGGTCGTCTATCTCGTGCCATTGCTGGTGGTGATCTTCAACTCATTGCGCGAGCAGTCGGAGATTGCCCGCAACGGCCTCATCTCCGTACCGCGCAGCTTCCGCCTCGACGCGTGGGCGCAGGCCTGGGGATCCTACTGTGTCAGCGGTACCTGCGAGGGAATGAAGCGCAATTTTTTCAACTCGCTGGCGATGACGATCCCCGCCACCATCATCTCGACCATTCTCGGCGCCATGAACGGCTACATCCTCTCCAAATGGCGCTTCAGGGGCTCTGAACTGATCTTCAATCTGATGCTGCTCGGCGTATTCATGCCCGGCCAGATTTCGCTGATGCCGTGGGCATTCCTGCTCGGCAAGCTCGGCCTGACCAATTCCACATATGGGCTGGTGCTGATCCACGTCGTCCAGGGCATCTCGTTCACCACCCTGTTCTGCCGCAATTTCTACGTCAGCATACCGGACGACCTGATCAAGGCGGCGCGCATCGACGGCGCCGGCTTCTGGCGGATCTTCCGCAAGATCATCCTGCCCCTGTCGCCGCCCATTCTGATCGTCACCGTCATCTGGCAGTTCACCGGCATCTGGAACGAGTATTTGTTCGGCGTCGTCTTCACATCTGGCCAGCAGCAGCCGATCACGGCGGCGTTGGTAGCACTCACGGCCGGCGGCACGACCGCGCGTGCTTACGATGTGATGAGCGCAGCCGTGCTGATCGGCGCGCTGCCTCCGCTGCTGATCTATCTGTTCGGTGGAAAATACTTCGTGCGCGGCCTCACCCAGGGCGCCATCAAATGAGGCGTCACCCATGTCCGCGTTGATGATCCGCAACCTTCACAAGAGCTACGGCTCGCTCGAGATTCTTGCCGGCATCAATCTCGAGGCTAAGACCGGAGAATTCGTCGCCCTTGTCGGCCCGTCAGGCTGCGGCAAGTCAACCTTGCTCGCCATGATCGCCGGCCTGGAAACCGTCACGTCGGGAGAGATCTGGATCGGCGACCGGCTGGTGAACTCGGTGCAACCTAAGGACCGCGACATTGCGATGGTGTTCCAGTCATACGCCCTCTACCCCACGATGACGGTGCGCCAGAACATCACCTTCGGCATGGAAAGCCGCGGCGTGCCAAAAGCGGTGCAAGCAGAAGCTGTCCAGCGGGTTGCCGCCCTTCTGCAGATCGAACAGCTGCTCAAACGCAAGCCCGGCCAGCTCTCGGGCGGCCAGCGGCAGCGCGTCGCGATGGGGCGTGCCCTCGTCCGCGACCCGAAGCTGTTTTTGTTCGACGAGCCCCTGTCCAACCTCGACGCCAAGCTGCGCGTCGACATGCGCACCGAAATCAAGAAGCTTCACCATCGCGTCGGCAAGACCACGGTGTATGTCACCCACGATCAGGTCGAGGCGATGACGCTTGCATCCCGCATTGCGGTGATGAACCAGGGCTCGGTACAGCAGTTCGACACGCCGAAGCGGATTTACGACCGGCCGACCAACATGTTCGTTGCCGGTTTCATGGGATCGCCGGCGATGAATTTCATTCCCGCCCGGCTTACTGGCCCGACCAGCATCTCGGTACGCGCCGCTGACGGCAGCGACGCCAGCCTCGCCCTTGCCGCGCCGATGCCCGGTGCGCCAAAGGACGTCGTGCTCGGTATCCGGCCGGAACACATCTACCGTTTCACGACCGACCTGAAGTCGCGCAAACCGGCTGTGGCGTCCATGCAGGCGCCGGTCGAACTGGTCGAGCCGACCGGGGCCGAGACGCTTGCCGTGCTCAGGCTGGGCGACCTGGAGATCACCGGCCGTTTCGAGCCGGACGACGCTCCCGTCATGGGCGAGACGATAACGCTGGGCATCGACATGTCGCGCGCCTGCCTGTTCGATCCAACAACCAAGGCGCTTCTGTAATTTGATGTCCGTACAATTCGCAACCTATCCGAGCTTGGCCGATCGGGTCGTGCTGATCTCCGGCGGCGCCTCCGGCATCGGCGCCGATATGGTCCGCGCCTTCGCCTCGAATGGCGCCCGGGTGGCCTTTCTCGATGTGCAGGATGAGCCAGCTGAGGCGTTGGTGCGCGAGCTCGGTGGTGCCGCCGGGCAGGGTCCCTTGTACCTCCATTGCGATGTAACCGACGTCGACGCGCTAAAGGCGTCGGTAGCAGGCGTGCGCATGCGGCTTGGTCCGATCGCCGTCCTGGTGAATAACGCTGCCAATGATCAGCGCCATCCCATCGACGGGGTAACGGCCGAATATTGGGACCGCAGCTTCGACGTCAATCTGAGGCATCACTTCTTCGCCGCCCAGGCTGTGCATCCGCATATGAAGGAACTCGGCTTCGGCTCGATCATAAACTTCTCCTCCATTGCGTGGCGTTTCGGAGCGGACCAGATGGTGGCCTATGCCACAGCCAAGGGGGCCGTGGTGGCGCTGACGCGTGCGTTGGCGCGGTCGTTCGGACCGGATAACATCCGCGTCAATGCGATCGAACCCGGCGCCGTCATGACCGAGCGGCAGCGCGAACTGTGGTTCAAGACGCAGGAGGCAGTCGACCAGACGGTGCAGCGGCAATTGATCCGCCGCGTCCTGCTGGGTGAGGAGATTGCACGCACCGTGCTCTTCCTGGCAGCAGACGACAGCCGCATGATCACCAAGCAGTCCATCACCGTCGATGCCGGTCTGCGCTAGTGACCCCTCCCCGCCCTCCACTGGAACCGTCAAGCTGATGCTTCGTCTCGGCCTCAACCCCTACGGACTGACCTACCATCTCGGCCTGCAGGGCCGCGGCACGCCGCGGCACAATCCGGACGGCGCGGGGCTGGAAGGCTTCATAGCACTGGCGCAGGAACTGGGCGCGCGCACGCTCGAGATCTACGAACCCTGGTTGACCGACTTGACGGACGCCGAAATCGTCGCCCTGCGCAGGCGTCTTGCCGCGCTGGATATCGTCCCGGTGGTGAGCGGCGGATTGCTCGTGGCAGGTCCGCTGGACAACGCCTTTCGGGCTGCGCGCCTGCTCGAGGCGACGACGATCCGCATCGCACTGACGCCCGTCCTGTGCGGCGACCGCAATGCGTGGGGTCCGAAATGGAGCGAGTTCAACGCAATGATTCGCGCTGCCTTGACGGAATGGGGGCCGCGTGCGGCGGCCGAGGGCCGGGTGCTCGGCATCGAGAACCATCAGGACTTCGGCAGCGACGAACTGGTTGCGTTCTGCGAACTCGGCGGGCCGGGCGTTGGCATCACCTACGACACCGGCAACACCTTTCCTGTCGGCGAGGCGCCGCTTGCCTTCACGCGCCGGATCGCGCCCCATGTCCGGCACGTTCACCTCAAGGATTATCGCGTCCAGTTCACGGATGAGGGCTACCGCCTGGTCCGCTGCGCGATCGGCGACGGCGCCGTGCCTTTCGCCGAACTGGCAGCCATCCTTGGCGAGCACCACGGCACGCTGACGGCGGTGCTTGAGCCAGGCGCGTTGGAGGCCCGTCACGTTCGCTGTCTCACCGACGACTGGTGGAACGGATATGCGCCGAAGACCGCCCGCGAATTCGCGGCCTGCCTGAGTGCGGCGCGCCTGAACCGCCTTGCGGACGACGCCGACTACCGCACGCCATGGGAGCGCGACGATGACGGTGCGCTCGTTTCGTACGAGCTCGACATGATCCGGCGCAGCGCCGCCAACATGATGAAGTTCGATTTCATTGCAATGGAGAAACCAGCATGACTGCGCGAGAACTCAGCGGCCTGACCGCCTTCGTCACCGGCTCGGGACGCGGCCTCGGCCGCGTGATGGCCTATCGCTTGGCCGAACTTGGCGCAAACATCGCGGTCCACGACCTCGATTGGGCCCGGCCATCTCAATATGGCGAATTCGCGGACCTCGGCGACTCTGCCAGGGGCTTGGAGAAGCATGGGACGCGCATCACCGCGGTCACCGGCAACATCGGCGACAAGCAGGCCGTCGCCGAAATGAAGAGGAAGATCGAGGCGGATCTCGGCGACGTGCACATTCTGGTGAACTGCGCCGGCGGCGACATCGGCGCCAAGGGCGTAAAGCCCAATCCCAACAACGCACTCGACATCGACTACGAAGACATTAAGGTTCTGACCGAGAACAACCTCATCGGCACGATGCTGGTCTGCCAGGCGTTTGTTCCGCCCATGGTCAAGCGCGGCTCGGGCTCGGTGATCAACATCGCCTCGGCGGCAGCGCATATCGGATGCTCGCCCGAAGTAGTCTACTCGACGCTCAAGGCAGCCGTCGTCCATTATACGCGCTGCCTCGCCAAGGAACTGATCGACGAGGGCGTACGCGTCAATGCGGTGAGCCCTGGCGCCACCAAGACGGCACGGTTCCAGGCGAGCCGCGTGGTCGATCCGCAGCGCATGGATTCGAGCAAGAAATCGCTGAACCGGTATGCGGAGCCTGAAGAGATCGCCGAAGCGGTGGCCTTCCTCGCCGGTCCGCGCGCGCGCTTCATCAACGGACAGGTAATCCGCGTCGACGGCGGCTTCACCCTCTTTCCAGGTTAAGCCGCGACCGTTGCCGGTTTCGGATGAGTATTTGGTTGTGCCGTGATCCGATAAAGCTGTTATCGTGCCCTCGCGTCGGGGGCGAAGCCATGCAGATCGCGGGGGTGGGTTCAGGCAGCATCGGCTGCTGTTTGGCGGTTGTTCGCCGGCCAAGGCGCTACGCTGACGGCGTTGGTGCCGCCTCGAAGCGCTGCTCCGGCGCTAGCACCCGGATCCGCGACAAATGACGGATGACGCCAACATCCTTGATGCGGTGGTGGTCGGGGCCGGTTGGGCCGGCCTGGGCGTCAGCTATTCGCTGGCACGGCAAGGCTTGCGCCATGCCGTATTGGAGCGAGGCCGCATCGGAGAGACCTGGCGCACCCAGCGGTGGGATTCTTTCCGGATGAATACCCCCAACGTTCAGACCGTCATGCCAGGCGACTTCTATGACGGTTCAGATCCGTTCGGTGCCCTGACGCGCGACCAGTTCGTCGCCCTGCTTGAGGACTTCGCCAAACGAAACGAACTCCCGGTCGAACCGGACACTGTGGTGACCGAGCTCGCCGGCGGGCACGGGAATGGCGGCTATCGGCTGACCACCTCGCGCGGCACAGTTTTGGCACGCAACGTGGTGATCGCAAGCGGCGACTTGAATTGTCCGGTGCGCCCAGTGTTCGCCGCTGCGTTGCCGCCGGGCCTGCGCCAGATCGATGCTTCTGATTATCGCAGCGCCGCCGATCTCCCGGCTGGAGCGGTGCTGGTGGTCGGAAGCGGCCAGTCCGGTGCCCAGATCGCGGAAGAACTGGCGGAAGCAGGCCGAAGAGTCTTCCTTGCCACCAGCCGGGTCGGGCGGCTCTCGCGGCGCTACCGAGGTCGCGACATCATGCTCTGGCTCGTCGAAAGCGGATTTCTCGACGTGCGTCGAGACGAGATCATTCGACTTGCGGGGCGCATTCCACCTCGTGGTCTGCTTGGGGTAGAACACACGATAAGCCTGCAAGGGCTCGGCGCCCAAGGTGTCGTGCTGCTGGGGCGGTTCGCAGGCGTCGAAGATGACGGCCGGCTGTCGTTCGCCGACGATCTCGAAGAGCATGTTCGTTTTGCGGATGAGGCCTCCGCCAACGTTAAACGCTATATCGACGAATACATCAGCCGCTCCGGAATCGATGCCCCCGTTTCGGAACCCGACCCAGCGGAGACTGTCGCAGCGCAGCTGCCGAATCCGGCTGTCCGTTCTCTTGATGCTGCCGAGTCCGGCATCACGACCGTCGTGTGGTGCACCGGCTTCAGGGGTGACTTTAGTTGGGTGAGGCTTTCCGGTCTGCTCGACCCGGAAGGACAGCCTGTTCACGAGGATGGCGTAGCCGCCCTGCCAGGCATCTACTTTGCCGGGTTGGATTTCGCCTCCACGCGCAAATCAGGCATAATATTGGCGATCGCCGAGGAGGCACATCGCCTTGTGGAACACATCGTGCGGCATTCGTGACGACCTGGACACCGTCGGCGGGTTTCTAAACCCAAGGCCATTGATGACGACCACAGTCGGAGCTTGACAAAAACTGCGGTGTGGCGGGTATATTAATCGAATAATATGACGCCGTCCATTGTGAGGAGGGCGGGTAGCAAACCCGGGAGGAGACCAAGATGAGCCGCTACAAGTCAGTCGGATTCCTGCACGGCGTGGTTTTGGGTGTGGCCCTGGCGACCGCTACAGCGGCCCACGCCGAGACCTTGACGCTCTATTGGAACGCCGGCCACGCCTATCAAGCCTATGCCGATGCAATAGCAAAGTTCGAAGCCGATCATCCCGGATGGTCGGTGCAGTGGGAGAAATTCCAGTGGCCGGATATGCGCACCAAGCTGGTGGCGGATTTTGCGGCGAAGAGCCCGCCCGACCTCGTCGCCGAACCCGGCGGCTGGGTGCAGGAATTCGGCCAGCGGAATCTGCTGCGGCCGCTGAGCGACTTCATCCAACAAGACGGCAAGGCGATCGGCTATCCCGACGATTGGCAAGCCTATTCCGTCGAGCGCAACAAGCTCGGCGATCAATATTATGGCGTCCAGATCCACCTCACCTGCGCCACCCTCGTCTACAACGTCGATATGCTGAAGCAGGCGGGCTTCGACGCGCCGCCAGCGACCTGGGAGGAGTTCCTGAAGGTTGCCAAGGCGACGACGACCGGCGCCCGCTTCGGCTTCGCTCCCAACCCCAGCATCGGATATTATTCGTCGTGGCTGCTGCAGAACGGCGTGACCTACTACGATCCCAAGACAAACAAGGTCAATCTCGACAGTCCTGAGGCGATCGAAGCGATCCAGTTCCTCGCCGACCTGATCCACAAGGAAAAAGCAGCGACCAGGCCGGCGGCGGGTGCTGACTATGAGGGTCCGCAAAAGCTGTTCACGGCCAACCGGGTCGCCATGATCATAACCGGTCCGTGGGACGTGAAGCCGATCCGCTCGGGCAACCCGAAGCTCAACTGGGCGGTTGCGCCCTCACTCAAGCACAAGGTGCAGGCGACGTTCGCGGGCGGCGTCAGCGTGATGATCCCTAAGGACGCCAAGCACCCGAAGGAGGCCTGGGAGTTGTTGAAGCGGCTCGTCGCGCTCGACACGGAACTGGCGGCTACCAAGGAAGCGGGCATGACGATGCCGCGCAAATCCTGGGCCGAAAACGCCGAGGTTCAGGCCGATCCGGTCATCGGCAGCTTCAGCAAATGCCTGCCTTACGCGCAAGACGTCACCGCAGAGCTGCGCCTCACCGGCAAGCACGCGCGAATCGAGAAGCTTCTGCAAAGTGCGCTCGAGGATATCATCTACAATCAGAAGCCAGCAGCCGAGATCATGCCGAGATTCGCGGCGGAGGCCAACGTCATCCTGGCCAACAACTAGCCGATGATTGTCAGCGGCAGCACCGATACGGCCGATACGGATATTCGCGTCGGCGCGATGCCCACCCGGCGAGCTGGCCGCTTCAGCCGGCGTACCAGGCAAACGCTTCTCGCTTACCTGCTGCTGTCGCCCGCAATCCTCTATTTCTCGGTCTATTTCTTCTATCCGATAGGGCTGGAGTTTTGGGCGAGCCTGTACAGCGGCCAGCCGCTGATCGGCGAGAGCCAATTCGCCGGATTGGACAACTACGCTGCTGCCCTCGGCGACGCGCGCGTTCGGCAGTCGCTCTTCGTGACGCTGGCCTTCGCCATAGGCGTCACCGCGGCCAGCATCGCCATTGGCCTCGGACTGGCTGTCGTGCTCAATCGGCCGATCCCGGGACGCACTCTGATCCGCGCAATCATCTTCTTTCCCTACATCACCTCCTTCGTGATCGTCGCGTTGATGTGGCAGGCAATTCTCGATCCCTACACGGGCATCTTGAACAGCTTCCTTGCCGAGCTTGGCCTGCCGACCCAGAATTGGCTCGGCGACACCTCGACGGCGCTGCCGACCCTCATTGCCATCACCGTCTGGAAGGATGTCGGCTATGCCATGCTGATCTACCTCTCCGCGTTGCAGTCGATCCCGTCCGACTTCTATGATGCCGCATCCATCGACGGCGCCACGCCGACGCAGCAATTCCGCTATCTGACCTGGCCGTTGTTGACGCCGACCACGCTGTTCATCGCCGTCGTCAGCACGATCAGCCAGCTGCAGGAGCTGGCGCCGGCCTACCTGATAACGAAGGGCGGACCGGCCGATGCAACGCGGTTCTTCAGCCTGCACGTGTTCGAGGCAGCCTTCTTCGAGCTCAACATCGGCTACGCCTCGGCGCTGTCTTTCCTGATGTTCCTGCTGATCCTGGCCACCACCTTCGTTCAGTTCCGCCTGCTCAACCGCGAAACCAGCTATTGAGGTTGGCATGACATTCGTAAAAACGCTCCCGTCCTACCTGCTGCTGCTCTTCTGCGTGGCGCTGTCGATCTTTCCGTTCCTCTACATGCTTTCGCTGTCGCTTCAGAGCGATGCCGACGTCTTCAGCGGCATCCCGATTCTGATCCCCGAGACGTGGCAGTTCACGAATTACATCGACATCTGGCAGAAGGCGCCGTTCGCGCGTTTCACGCTCAACAGCTTCATCATCGCCGGCGGGATTACCTTCCTCCATCTGATCTTCGATCCGTTGATCGGCTACGTCTTCGCGAAGATGGAATTCGCCGGCAAGCGCGTCATGTTTGTCGCGGTGCTGTCGACGCTGATGATCCCGTTCTTCATCCGCATGATCCCGCTCTATGTGCTCACCGCGCGGATGGGATGGCTCAACACCTATCAGGGCCTCATCCTCCCATTTGCCATGAGCGCCTACGGAATCTTCCTGATGCGGCAGTTCATCCGTCCGATTCCCGACGAGTTGCTTGATGCTGCACGGATGGACGGCTGCTCGGAACTCGGCCTTTACTGGCGCATCGTGCTGCCGCAGGTCCGTCCGGCACTGGCGACGCTGGCCCTCCTCACTTTCGTGTTCCAGTGGAACGAATTCCTCTGGCCGCTGGTCGCCGTCAACACCACCGAAATGCGGCCGATCACGACGGGGCTGACGCTCTTCAACCAGGAATTCTTCACCCAGTGGAACCTGACGGCGACGGGCGGGATCATTCTCTTCATCCCGAGCCTGCTGCTGTTCCTCTTCACGCAGCGCTACTTCGTCCGCAGCGTGATGCTGGCAGGCATGAAATGACCATTCGGAGCCATTGCATCCCATGACGTCCCGCCGACCGAACGTGATCGTCTTCTTCACCGACCAGCAGCGTTGGGACACCGTTGGCGTCCATGGCAATCCGCTCGAGCTTACGCCAAATTTCGACCGCCTCGCCGGGACCGGCACGTTCGTAACGAATTCGTTTACCTGCCAGCCCGTTTGCGGCCCCGCCCGCTCCGTCTTCCAGACGGGGCTGTACCCGACTACGACCGGCTGCTATCGCAACGATATCCCACTGCCGAAGAGCGAGCGCACGCTGGCGCATCATTTCGCCGCGGCGGGTTATGACACCGCCTATATCGGCAAGTGGCACCTGGGATCCGCCGAGCCGGTCACCCAGGAAGAACGCGGCGGCTATCGCTACTGGCTCGCGTCCAACATCCTGGAGTTCACTTCCGGCCCCTTCGACACCGTCGTCCACGACAATGACGGCAAGGCGGTGAAGCTGCCGGGATACCGCGTCGATGCCCTCACCGACGCTGCAATCCGCTATGTCGCCTCGAGGGAAGACGAGCCCTTCTTTCTATTCCTGTCCTTCCTCGAGCCGCATCACCAAAACCAGACGGACAACTACCCTGCCCCGCTCGGATACGAAGAGAGGATCCGCAAGAAGCTCGCCATTCCCGGCGATCTCGCTGCGCTCGGCGGCACGACAGCCGAACATTTCCCCGGCTATCTGGGCATGGTCGCACGCCTCGACGAGGCGTTTGGACGGCTGATCGAGGCGCTCTATAGCCTTGGCCGGCTTGACGACACGATCATCCTCTTCACCTCCGACCATGGCTGTCACTTCAAGACCCGCAACAACGAATACAAGCGCTCCTGTCATGAGGCGTCGATCCGCGTGCCGACGCTATTCCACGGCCCCGGCTTTGAGCACGTCGGGACATATGACGGACTGGTCAGCCTCGTCGATCTCGCGCCGACCCTGCTCGCCGCGGCCGGCCTGAAAGTGCCCAATTCGATGCAGGGCGTCTCGCTGCTCGACGCGCTGCAGGGCGAACGGCCGCCGCGCGAAGAGGTCTTCATTCAAATCAGCGAGCACCATGTCGGTCGTGCGATGCGCAACCGGCGTTGGAAGTATGAGATCGAAGCGCCAGGAAAAGACGGCTGGCGGGATTCCGGCAGCGACTTCTATGTCGAGGCTAGGCTTTACGACCTCGATGCCGACCCGAACGAACTGACCAATCTCATAGCTTCGCCCAATCACGCAGAGACGCGTGCATGGCTGCGAGGCCGCATCGTTGCCCTGATGGAGGAGGCCGGCGAGGCAAGGCCCGAGATCCTTGCCGCCGGGCATGAAAACTGGAATGAAATCCGGCTGAGCGACAGCTGATCATGTCCCCGTCGCGCTGCTGATCCAACAATGCACGAGAGAAGTTCCGATCGCAGAAAGGCGCCGACCATGGCCGATGTCGCCCGGCGCGCCAATGTATCGACCGCTGCCGTGTCGTACCTGCTCAGCGGCGACAGCGCACGCCTGAGATTCGTCGGCAAGGAGGCGCGGCAGCGCATCCTCGATGCCGTCGCTGAGCTCAACTACGTGCAAAACCGTACCGCGCGGCAGCTGCGCCGCCAGCAGGCCGAGCGAATCTGCCTTGTACTGCCTCGTCTCGGCGTGCCGTTCAGCGACCGGATCGCGCAGGATGTCCAATCTGCAGCGGCGCTGAGGGGATTTTCGACAATTGTCACCGCGGGAGACACCTTCGAGCGAACCGACCGGATCGTGAGGGAAATCGAGAGCGGGCTGGCAGACGGCATTATCGCCGACTGGCAGCATCTCTCCGAGCCCGAGGTGATGCTTTTGGCCGCGCGCCTGGCGGCCGCGGGCCGGCCAGCCGTGATTTTCCATCCGACTATCGAGCCGGCAGGCTTCTCGATTGTGCGCCAGCATACCGGCAAAGCCGTCTTCGAGGCACTCGACTACCTCTATCGAGCCGGCCATCGCTGCATCGCCTACATGCTGCATGAGCAAGCGGTGGACGGGAGCCGTCTCGCCGCCTATCGCAGCTTCCTGCAGGCACGCGGCCTTCCGCTGCGAGACGACCTGGTGATCGGCGGTGCAGAGGCGCGCAAGGCTGCCTTTGCCAATGCCACGGCGCTCGCCGCCCGCAAGGACCGGCCGACCGCGCTTTTCGTCGAATCCGATCTTGCCGCCGTGACCGCCTTGCACGCATTCGAAGAGGCCGGCCTCTCCGTGCCCAGCGACATTGCAGTCATCGGCTGCGGCAATATCGACGAGGGCGAATTCAGTCATCCGGCATTGACGACAATCGGCCCCGAAACCGCCCACTACGACCATCTTGCCGATCATCTGATCTCATTGATCTCGGCAACACCGGGCGCAATACCTACCCTTTTCAGCGTTTCGTGGCAGTTGGTCCGTCGCGCGTCCGCATGAGCGGGATCACCGCTATTTGACGCCCACGCTTTCAGGCCAGAGGACCTGGATTTCCTTTGGCAGCGCATCCCGCACCTTTGCCGACTGGCCAAGGTCGATATGCCGTGCAACCACACGCAGCACTGAGCGTGCCGCATCCTCGGGATCGACAGGACGGGTCGATTTCAATTCATCGGCGATGTGTTGCAGGAACTTCTCGAGCGAGCGTGTCTTGTCGGGCATGTCGGCGGGCCGATAGCGATCATAGTAGGCGCCCCGCACGAGCAGCGGCAATTCCGCTCCCAATTTGGCCGCCAGTCCGATCTGTAACCTGTCCCGAAGGGTTCGCAGAACGGCGCCCAATGTATGCCAGGCGACGTGTCGATCCGGACCAAGATCCGCCATGATCTCGTCAAGCCAGATGTTTGTTATTTGCAGTGTTTTGTCAAAAACGTCCAAGCCGGTTGCGCTCATCCTCGCCTCCTCGAAAGGTTCTGCAGGCGAAACGGCGACCGGAGATAATTGTTTCGTGGTCCTGTGAAAATGTCCGGCGTGGGGAGCTTTGGCCGACCCGGCCTTGAAGTCTCCGACCGAACCCGGACATCTCTTGACTGACTGAGCGGCCCGCGCCGACAATGGCATTGGGAAGATGGCGGGATTTCGCCCACGGTGTTCGGCACCACTTGGCGATCAAGCTGCGAAAGGCCTGTCATGGATTGGAAGCTGGAACTAGTCCCGGTCCCCGTATCGGACGTCGATAGAGCAATCGCCTTTTATGTTGGCAAGGTCGGCTTTCATCTCGATCACGACCACACCGTAAGCGACGAGATACGTTTCGTGCAATTGACGCCGCCCGGTTCGGCCTGTTCGATTGCCATGGGCAAGGGCCTCGTCGACAGCCCCCCGGGATCCATAAAGGGCCTGCAACTGGTCGTGCCCGATATCGATGAGGCACACCGGTACCTGGCCGCTCAAGGCATTGAGGTCAGCGATATCAAGGATTTTCCCTGGGGCAGATTTGTCTTCTTTGAGGATCCCGACGGCAACACCTGGTCTGTCCAGCAACTTCCACCTCGCAGCTGAGGCGGCGCGCTACGGCAGGGTGATGCCCCGACGCAGATAGCGCGGGATGCACGATACAATTAGCATCGCGGCCTAACGCCTCTTCTCGTCGAAGGCGGCATTCCAATTGTGATAAGGCGCGCGATAGGTGGGGATGCGGTCCTCGACATCGGCAAGCGCTTCGAACGGCTTGTGCGGTTCGGCCTGATACCAGAAGGCGACCGACGAGATGTCGTCAGAGCGGCGATTGGCGTGACCGTGCTCGATGGTTACCCGGATGCGTTTGTGGAAGATGACCGGGTCCTCTATGTGCCAGCGATAGAGCGTAACCGGCTCGGTCCAGTTCGGCCCGCCGGCAGCGATGATGCCGTGATAGGGCGCGCTGTAATCCTGTGTCGGGCACCATGCCGTGTTGAAATAATCCTCGGTGCCGGTGCCGTGCAGGGTCGGCGGCCAGGCATCGTTGGCGCCGGGGCTAGTCTCGCCGCGATCGCCGATCGGTTCGGCCTTCGGTCCGATGCGCGGATCGGGCTTGCGCACCGTATCCGGCACGGAAATGCCCGGCTCGCCGTCGACGAAGATCATGTCGTCGCCCTCGCCGTACCAGTCCCAAAGAGCGGAGCGGCGGCGCGAATAGACGGAATAGAGCACGCCGACATAGTGGCCGTGACCTTCCGCCTCGAGGATGGTGTAGTTGCCGTTCCCGTCGGTATTTTCGCCGCCAAACAGGACCTGCTCGTTAGCCAGCCCCGTCTCGTCTATGCCATCAGGTCGCTGCTGCCTGTATTGGGCGTGGAAGCGGCCCAGGCCTTCCTCGAGTTCCTCATGCAGTTCGAGATCGACATAGTAATAGAAAAGCAGGTCGTCCTCGGCCTCGTTGGTGACGGTGAAGCGCATATGGCTGGCAAACGGCATCGGAAAATAGCAGTTGAAGGCCTTGCCATCCTCTGGACTTGCCTGCACCGGCAGGCTGGCAAAATTGCGCGTGCGGGCGTGGCCCATGCCGAAGAAATCGCCGATCGGCGTTTCGATGCTCGGATGTTCCTCGCCATCCCAGTACGCGCGCAGCACGATCTTGCGCAGGAACGCCTCGCTCTCGCAGGCGAGCGTCGCCCAGATATGCGTGACGATGCCGGCACCGTCATGCTCGGCAATCACCACCGTCTGGCCGGGTTCTATGTGCAGCCGGTCGTCATTGCCGCCGGTGCGGTCGTAGCTTGAGAACCGGCGGGTTTTGGCGTCGCGCAATTTGGCGAGCCCGCGAAGCGGCGACAGGCCGGCATTATCCATGTGTTTCTCCTCTTGCTTCAGCGGTTATTTCAGGCCGCTTGTCTTGATGGATTCCATGATCTGGCGCTGGAAGATCACGAAGAGGACCAGCATCGGCACCGCGACGATGGTCGAGGCGGCCATGACGTAATTCCAGGCGGCGGCGTACTGGCTCTTGAAGTTTGCAATGGCTACCTGCACCACCCAGAGGTTGAGGTCCGATGTGATCGTCAGCGGCCACAGGAAAGCGTTCCAGTTGGCGAGGAAGAACAGGATCGCCAGCGCCGACAGGATCGGCCGGCTGAGCGGCAGGATGATGCTCCAATAGATGCGCCAGTAGCCGGCGCCGTCCATGATCGCGGCTTCTTCCAGTTCCCTGGGCAGCGACAGGTAATATTGCCTGAGCAGAAAGATGCCGAATGCGTTGAAGATCGCCGGAATGATCAGCCCGGCATAGCTGTCCAGCATGTGCAGCATCCGCGTCAGGATGAACAGCGGCACGATGATGACCGGAAGCGACACCAGGAAGGTCGAGAACATGGCGAGGAACAGGGTGTCGCGGCCCGGAAAACGCAGCCGTGCGAGCGAATAGCCGGCCATCGAATGGAAGAACAGCGCAGCGACCGTCACCGTCGCCGACACGAAGAACGAATTGAAGAGATAGCGCAGGAACGGCACCTCGGTCAGCACATAGAGGAAATTGCCGAGTGTCGGGCGTTCCGGAATGAGGCTCGGCGTGAAGACGTCGCTCGCCGGTTTGAGCGAGATGACCAGCATCCAGACAAGCGGGAATACCGTCATCAGGCCAAGTGCGGCGGTTGCCAGCATCCAGGCAAGTCTCGCCGCCCGTATCTGCGAACGGCCGGAAGGAGTTCGACCGTCAGTCATGCTCGAAGCGTCCGCCGCGCGTCAGCACGAAGAAGAAGACCGTGACCAGCATCAGCGCCAGCACCAGCAGCGATGCCATCGCCGACGCATAGCCGAAGGCGCCGAACTGGAATGCCTGCTTGTAGATGTAGATGATCAATACCGAGGTCGAATTGACCGGACCGCCCTTGGTCATCACATAGATCAGGTCGAAGACCTGGCCGCCGGCGACAGAAGCGACCAGCGAGACCAGGAGGACGAAGAAGCTGGTCGGCTTGAGCAAGGGCAAGGTAATGTACCAGAAGCTGGTCACCGGCCCGGCGCCGTCGATCTTCGCGGCTTCGTAATACTCCGCCGGGATGTCCTGGAGCCCGCCGAGGAAGATCAGCATGTAGAAGCCCATCAGGAACCAGACGCTGACCAGCACCAGCGTGAACAGCGCCAGGTTTGGGTCGCCGAGCAGCGAGATTCCGCCGAGGCCGACGAGCGGCGCCAGCCGGCTGACGATGCCGACCTTCTCGACCAGCATGAGCTGCCACACGAGCGCCACCACGACGAGGCTGACCATCTGCGGCGCAAAGAACATCGAGCGCATGACCGCGTTGAAGCGGTTGGTCTTCTGCACCAGAAGCGCCAATCCCAGTCCGGCGACGTAGAGCGCCGGCACCAGCATGACGGCATAGGCTACCGTCACCTTCACGGACGACCAGAACAGCGGGTCGCCCCACATGCGCCTGTAATTGCCGAACCCGACGAACCTGTAGCCGCCGAAGCCGTTGACCTCGAAGAACCCGACGGCGAGCGACAGCAGCATTGGCACGCCGACGAACACCAGCAGGCCGAGCGCATCGGGCAGGACGAACAGCCATGCGGCGTAGCGCTCCCTTTGCTTGGCGGTGAGTCCGCGGGCGGAATTCGCGCCCGCGGCTGGCGGTTTCATCTGATCCATGCTGGAAAGTGCCTAAAGGATCGGCGCGCCGGAATAGGAAGCGAGGAACGCGTCTAGTTGCTGACTGGCCGTCGTCGCCGCCTGCTGGGCATCAACCCCGCCAAGCTGTGCCGACTGGATGGCGTCGGAGATGATCTTGTAGGCTTCCGGCGGAACCCGCGGCTCGGCGCGCGTCCCCGGATGGATCTCCTTGGCGAAGGTGCCGAACTTACCCGTGCTGAAGACATCGGCGCCGGCCTTCAGGGCGCTGTTGCGCGGCGGCATGTCGCTCTTTGCGACCGTGCACCAGTTGACGACCCGGTCGATCGAGGCCTGGTCCATCGAGGCCAGCGCCCAGGCGCAGAACTGGGCGGAGGCATCCGGGTTCTTGCCTCCGGCATTGGCGACGAAGGCCCAGCCGCCGCCGACGGTGACGTATTTGCCATTGGCCGGCGTCGGCAATTTGAAGATGCCGTAGGGCACGTCCTTGGCGTTGTTGTCCATCGCCGAAATGCCCCAGATGCCGCAGTTCTGCATGGCGCACAGCCCCGCCCCGAGATTGGCGACGATGTCGAACCCGCCGCCGACCACCTGACGCGGCGCCACGCCGGTATTGGTGGCGTCCTGCCAGAGTTTCAGCGCCTGGACGGTGGCCGGCGAATCGAAGGCGCTCTTGCCGTCCTTGCCCTGGAATTCGCCGCCGCCCTGCCACAGGAACGGATACCAGGTGAAGTTCTGGTAATAGCCGGGAGTCGTTTCGAACAGCACGCCGTAGCGGCTGGGCGTCGTCAGCTTTTTGGCGACCGCCAACAGCTCGTCCCAGGTCTTCGGCACGTCGTTCTCGTTGAGCTTTGCATCCTCGAACGCTTTGACGGAATAGTAGAAGGCCATCGGCTCGACTTCCATCGGCACACCGTAGATCTTGCCGTCCACCATGCGGTTGGCGATGACGCTTTCCGGGAAATCGGCTTTGGCGGCATCCTCGATATGCGGCGTCAGGTCGGCAAGCACGCCGCCATTGTAATAACGCAGGAAATCGCCGGGGCTGATGAGGAAGATGTCAGGGCCCTCGCCCGACGCGAAGGCCGTAGCCAGCTTGGAACCGGAGATGTATTCGCTGTTGACGACATATTCGAGCTCGACCTTCTGGTCGTGCCCGTCGTTCCAGTCGGCCACCAACTTTTCGAACCACCGGACCTGCGGCTTCACGTCTCCGCCAGGCGCATAGAACTGCCAGAATTTCAGCGGCGCTTCCTGAGCGCGCACGGCCATCCTGTTGATGAACGGGAAGCCTGTGAGGCCGGCGGCAGCGAAAGTGGCGCCGCCCTGGATCAGCCGACGGCGGTTCAGGCTGGCCGATGGCCGGTCGCGGGTCGTTTTGTCAGTCATCAATTCCTCCCTTGGGTGTTGTTCGAACGTTGGCGAAGGGACCTCCGTTCCCTTTGCCGGCATCTGGCGTCACGCGCTGTCGAATGGGCTCAGCGCGCATGGGATCACTTCGGTGCGCGGCGCGCCCTCGACTTTGCCACCCAGCCGTTCGAGCAGCATTTCCGTGGCGCGCTTGGCAAGCATTGTCGGACTGTTGCCGACACGGGTCAGCTTCGGCCTGACATATTCCAGTTGAGGCAGGTCATCGAAGACTGCGATGGCGATATCCTGAGGGATATTGGTCCCATGGTCGTAGAATTCGGTCAGCGCACCGGAGGCCATCAGATAGTTGGCGAAGAACATCGCCGACGGCAGGTTTCCGCCGTGCTTCTCCTTGAGCCAGGTGACCGCTTCCCGCCCTGACGGGGCAAGATAGCTTCCCTCGAACCGCAGATCGGCGGAGATTGGCACGCCATTGTCGGCGAGCCCTTTTTCGAAGCCGGCGGCACGCGCCATCGCCTCCTTGAAAAAGGATGGCCCGGTGACATGGGCGACGCGGCGATGGCCCCTCTTCGCCAGATACTCGCCCATCAGATAGCCGCCGCCGAAATCGTCCAGCTGGACGCTGTCGACAGCATGGTTCGGCAGATGGCCGATGAAGACGGCGGGCAGATCGAGGCTGAGCAGTTCGCTGTGCATGCCGTGCAGCGCGAAGTCGGCAACGATGACGCCGTCGACCCGCTTGCGCCCGATCTGGCGCAAATATTCGCGGCCGTGGTCCTGTGAATGTCCGCCCGGCACGTCGGTGTTGAAGATCAGCATGTCGAGGCCGACCAGTTCGAGCCTCGACTGCGCCGTTTTCACCAGCTCCGGATAGAACGGGTTGCGGATGTCCGGGATCAGCATCGCGATGATGTTGGTGCGGCCGGTGCGCAGACTTTGCGCCTGCGGGTTCGGCGTGTAGCCGAGTTCGTCGATCGCCGCTTGTACGCGTTCACGCAGCGATTTCGACACCCGGTCGGCATGGTTGATGACATGCGACACGGTCGTGCGCGACACGCCCGCTCGCGTAGCAACTTTGGAAATCGTGCTCATGGTTTGATAGGTTATGAGCATGTGAATGCATTTGCAAATCGATTTTTACCGATGTCTCGCAAATTAGGCCGTCAGGCGGATTGCACGAATGCCAAAAGAAAAAGGCCGGACTGTTAGGCCCGGCCAGGTGTGAAGGTCTATAACCTCCAGAGGGGAACGCGCCGGACGCAATGGGAGGAGACATCCGACGCAATTCGCATATGGGTCTGTATTGGTGGCGTTTCAACGATGCGGCAGTAGACCAACGGCGTTGCTGCCATAGAGCCAGAAACGCAAAGCATTCGAAGGGGGCGGTGGATCGCAACTGCCAGTTGGACACAAAGGTCGCCGAATGCAGGGCGGCTCCTGGCATAGGGACTTCAGTCTGTAGGCCTATCGACCAAGGACCCGCACAGCCAAACTTTGGTCCGAGGCTGCTATCGCAAAAGCCCGAAATGCGAGAGTTTCAGGAACTGAGTTCCGAGGAGCCCCGTTGCGATGCCGACTGTTGCAGGAGGCCGCCATGGACCCGAGCATTCACCAGGCACGTTGGCTGCTTTTTCCGTTATTTGGCCTGTGTTTCGGGGTCGCGGCCATTGGATTTATTGTTGGCTGACGGTGGAAGTCGGCGCTACCGCGGAGAGACGCTACCAAGGGAAGGCAAAAGACTTGCGCAGTAAATAGTCCCTTCCTGCGCTAGCGAGACCCACCAGTTACCATCGTGGGACTGGTGGGTCTTGACCTTACCGGATACAAACCATTGTTTTAAGCATCAAACGAACTCGAACAGGAGGCAGCACTACAGGTCCGTATGATTAAAGGGATTTCCGACATGCGACTGGCAAGTTCATTGATGACGACCCGGAGACGAAGGACCGGATCTTCACGAGGACGTCGTGTCGGCATTTCTGTAGTCGTCTTGACCTTCGTTCTCGTCGTGAACCCCTATCGCGTCGTATTCGATGGACCGTCGCAGCCGCTCGGCCCGCAGGCTGCCTGGGCCAAAGACGGCGGAAACGGCAACGGCAATGGCGGGAACGGGGGCGGGAACGGGAACGGGAATGGGAACGGCAATTCGGGCAATTCGGGTGGAAACTCCGGCAATTCGAACTCGAACGCCGGTGCCGGCAAGGGCAAAGCAAAGTCGCAGGACGACAATCTCCCTGATCCCGCCCCTGCGGTAAACCCGGACAGCAGGCCAAGACTCTTTATCAATGCAACCACGGGAGACCGGGTCGAGGTAAGTGGGCCGAGCATTGGCGTGGTGCATTCGAACGGCCTCAGCGAGCGCATTGATAGCGGCCAATATGAAATGCGGGATGCCAAGGGTCGCACCATCATTCGGCGCCTGGCGACGCGTTCCGATCGGGACAGATTGCTTGAAATGATCAACTGAGGCTCAGCACACATCGCCGCGCCGTGCGGCAATTTCGGCTCAAGCATGATCGCGAACAGTCGGATGCTGGCGCTCAGTCGCATCACGCAAGGTCATCGCGGCTTCGGTCCTGTTGCTTACGTTGAGCTTGGCCAGGATTCGCGTCATGTGGTGCTTTATCGTTTTCTCATGCAGGTTCAGCCGAAGCCCGATCCGTTTGTTGCTCAGTCCCGCGGCAACCAGCGTCAGGATCTCCCTTTCGCGGCTGGTGAGTTCGGCAAGTCCGTCAGCTTTCGCCGGCTCTTTTGATTGAGCCGACAGATCGGCCAACAGACGCGCCGACAATTGTGGACAGACATATCGTTCGCCCGACGCTACCGTGCGCAGGATCGCAGCCAACGTCCTCGACCCGACCCCCTTCAGTACATAGCCCCTTGCCCCGCTCTGCAACGCGGTCATCACGTGCTGGTTTTCTTCCGAAACGGTCAGCATCACAATTTTCAGTGCCGGATGCCGCTCAAGGGCCGGTCCGATCACGCCAAGGCCACCTCCAGGAACCGAGATGTCCATCAGCAGAATGTCCGGCCGCTGGTCTTCGATTATCCGCAGGGCATCGTCTCTGCTGCTTCCTTCACCGACGATCTCGAACCCGCCGATCTGATCGAGCGTGCGCACAACGCCTTCCCTGAACAGCGGGTGGTCGTCGACGATGGCGAGCTTGATGGCTACTGTCATGTCTGCCCCATTTCAACGATGTTAAGGGCCATTCTTACGACTGTGCCACTCTGTGAGGAAGTCACGGTAAACTGGCCCCCGAGGCTTTCCACCCGCTCGCGCAGCCCAACGAGTCCCAGTCTCTCGGGACGCACGATTCGCGGGTCAAAACCCGCGCCGGCGTCGGCCACTTCGATACAAACGCGCTCGCCGTCGAAATGTTTCTCGACCGACTGACCTTCACCTCCGGCATGACGGAATCCATTGTTCAGCGCCTCCTGGACGAAGCGGAAGATGCAGATCTTGGCGGCCGGCGACAACGGCGTATGGCCGCCGGTCATCGACAATCTCACTTTGACGCCGGTTCGTTCTTCGTGCGCCTGTACGGCAAGCTGGAGAATTTCACCCAGTTCGGCATGCTCGATATGCGGCAGGACAAGGCCCTTGCTGATGCTCCTGATCTCGCGCATGGCATCGTCCAGATGTGCTTTGATGGCCAGCAATTCCTGTGCACGCTTCGATTGCGGCGTAGCGGGATCGGCAATGACGGGGCTGTCGATCCCCAGCGCCGCGAGAGCGACCAGTTGCGCGGGGCCATCGTGCAAGTCCGCACCGATGCGCCTGAGATAGCGTTCGTTAAGTGCGGTGGCACGCTGCGAGGCACGCTGCACCCGCAGCCTCAACAGTCTGTTTTGCGCAAGCAGATCGGAAAGCTCGGCAATGCGCTGCTTCAACGAGCGGCTCTGTGAGCTGATCGTGCGGCTGCCACGGAACACGATTGCCGACAGCCCGAGAAAGAAGGCCGCTGTGACGGCGGCAACGTCCAGCCAGGTTCGAATGAGTGCCTGATGCAGGTTTCTTTCAAAATCAGTGGCGACCTCGTAGAATTCGGAAACGGCCACCACTTCCCCCGACCATGGCTGCAGCACCGGATTGTAGATCTCGAGGAGATGCAAGCCGCTGGCTCTTTCGGCCTCGCTGTCCGGATCGTCGAGCTTGTCGAACTCCGAAACCATTTGGCCTGCGAATGCCGCCCGGAGATTGTCGCCTGGTTCAAAGCGCTTGCCGATCAATGTCTTGTCGGTCGAATACAGGATGGTTCCGTCGCGACGCCAGAGCTTGAAGGATTCGAGCCTTGTGCCGAGTGCCCCCTGTCCCAGCGTTTCATCGAGCGCATGGGCGACGCTCTCGTCGAGGACTTCGCTCTTGCGCATATCCGGAAGCAGCGGCGCGATAACGCTATCCACGTAAAGAGCCGTAGCGGAAGCCGAATTCTGCGTGACCACGGTTTCTATATGGTTCGTGACGGAAATCCCCACCACCACCATCGCCGACAGGGAGAATAGACCGCCCGCGAGCAGGAACTGCGTAGCCAGCGACAGCGCATTCCAGCGGTCGACGAGGCTTGTCAGCCTGTGTGGCCTGGTATTCCGAATAGCCCGCTCGGCAGCACGCCGCACCAGTGGCGCGATTCTGGAGAGCCGGCTAATCCGCTGTCGAACGTCGCTGAAAGACGCCATCCTAGCTGTGTAACCGATCAATCGCGATGGAACTAGGGCCTGATGAGAGGGCGAACAGCGCATCCGGCGCTTTTTTGCGCAAACCGCCTCATTGCGTCGTTCGGTAAAGCTCGGACGCAGCCTGCTTCAGTGCCGCCCGTCCATCCGGCCTCAGATACATCATGTGCCCGCCCTCCAGCACCTCGGTGCGAATGGGCTTTGCGCCGGCAAGCGAAGGAATTTGACCAAGCAGGTAGCGCGAGCCCATGTACGGTGTCACCAGGTCGCTGTAGCCGTTGACGATCAGCACGCCGAGGCTGGGGTTCAGCACGCGCGCCTGCTGAAGGTCGTCCATGACACCCGCATAGCCCTGACGGGTCGGGCTCGTTCCATAGTCCCAATTGCCGCTGACTTCGTGGTTGAGAAGCCGATAGCTGATATCCGTGCGGAAGTTCAATTCATCACGCACATAGCCGACGAAAGCGGAGGTGAGCGCCGGCACGCTTCGATCGAGCACCGGATCGGGACCCTCGACTCCCAGGCTCTCTGGCGCCACGTCCGCTGTCGCGATATTGCCGTCATAGGCGCTCAGAACATTGCCCTTTGCCCGTGCAAACTCCTTGGCGAACAGCCCTATGGGAATGCGTGCAAAGTGCCGCTGGACGAGATCGAGCGGCAGACCGGTGATTGCGGCGACACGCTGGCTCGCCAGGCGTCCACCCTGCTCCAGCCCACCGGCCAGCGCGGCCAGATAATCGCCGAGCGCATAGCGTTCGACTTCCGCCAGCCGCTCCTGCAGGGCCGGGCCGGAAACGCCTTCGCTGTGCAGGCGCACTGCCGCCAGCGACGGCAGTTCCAGCGCCCAGTGGAGCGGCTGGAACTCGTCCGGGCGCACCAGCGTGAATTCGAGCGCCGGCGAGATCAGCACGACGCCACTCGGGCTGATGCCGATGTCTTCCTGAAGCTTCCTGGCGAGCAATGCTGCTCGAAAGCCGCCATAGCTTTCGCCAGCAAGGAAGACGGGCGATGCCGTACGGTTGGTCTGCGCCAGATAGAGCCGGATAAACGCGCCTATCGACGCGGCGTCCTGGCTGACGCCCCAGAAGCTGTGTGCTTCCGTGCCGGGCGCTTCACGGCTGTAGCCGGTTCCGACAGGGTCCACAAAGACCAAGTCGGTCATGTCGAGCCAGGTGTCGGGGTTATCGAACAGCCTCTGCGGCGGCGGCAGGAAACTTCCATCGGCCGCCGTCGCCAGGACCCGCGGACCGAGCGCGCCGAGATGAAGATAGGCGGAAGCTGCTCCCGGACCGCCATTGAACACGAAGGTGATCGGGCGGCGCGGATCCGGTCCCGTTTCTTTCCCGGAATGCAGTGCATAGGCGACATAGAAAATCTCGGCGGTGATATCGCCTTTGCCGGACGGTAATGACAGCGTGCCGGCCTTGGCCTCGTAATCGAGCGTGCGTCCGGCAATGACGATCGAATGATCGGAAATCTGCGGCGGTGGCAGGAGCGAGAGAACCCCGCCTGTGGGGGGCGGCCGCTGGGCCGTCTCCGCGTGACCGAACCCAACTCCGGCAACCAACAGCAGAAGAGCGAGGGCGATTTCTTGCAGCTTGATAGGCATGACGTCTCCGGAGCAATGGCTGGAAACTAGCACACCGTCGGCCGAACCAAAGTCACAGCACCGTGCGCCAGTACATCTGATAAGAAGGGGTCGGGTTTGGAAATCCGATGCCCAGGCGGAAGATAGGGCGCGACGGTCACGGCGGCAGCCTCAACCTCTTGCAGCAGATGCGGCGGCGGAATGGCGGACCAAACGACTTCGTGAATTTTCTGCCGGTTGACTCGATTGGCCCACTTCCTAGGTTGGCATTCGGGGCTCCCGCGCAATCCGAAGTTGGTATGACATCTTTCCACACCCGAAAGCTTGCCCTTCTCCTTCTATCGGCAAGCGCCGCCATCCTGTCATCCTGCGTCATGCCTGACGACACGTCGAGCACTGCAAAGGAGGACGCCACGGCGGCGGCAGCCCGCAGGGAGATGGTCGGCCTTAGCGAGGCGGACGTTCGAATGTGCGCCGGCTTTCCGACCGCCACTGTCGATGTCGGCAAATCCGGCCAGATCTGGACCTATCAGCGCGTCGTCCAACGCGGCAATCTCAACATTGCCGTTCCGACGGTGGCCATTGGCCCCGTCCCGGCGCTCGGAGGTTCCGTCAATGTCGCCCCCGGCGGCTATTGCAACACACAAATTCGAATGGTTGACGGCCGTGTTGCCGAGGTTGCCTACGCCGGCGACAACAACCTGCCGAACAACCGCGATGCGCTCTGTGTCAGCACGGTAGACGCCTGTGTCGCCTATGCCCGTCGGTATCGTCCAAGCAGGGCAATGGGCAGATAGCGGGATGAGTGGCATCGCCGCCGACCTGAACGCCTGAAGTTTCTGGTTTGCCGGCTAATTATTACCTTAGATCTCGATTGAGCATCACCGATTTGACCCGATATTCCCCGCTCTCAACCGCCGACGCCATCGCGAATAGCGGAGAAATAGCGGTCGGTTCCGACCTGCCCGCCCTTGAGGGCAATTTCCAGCCCATCGATCGCCCTTACGCGCGAGTGCGCTACACAAAGCGGCGAGCCCGGCGACGCCGGCAGCGGCATTCGCACCGTCAGCGCGTCGACGCCCATCTGGCCAAGTGCATGGCTCGACGTGTCGCCGCCGGCGATGACCACGCGCAGTAGCTTCTCTTGAAGCGTCAGTTCGCGGAGAAGCTCGCCAAGGCCGCGGCCGAGCTTATGGCGGGCGCCTTCCCGGAGATCGATTTCTGCACCGCGGTCGGCCGCAGGTCCGAGCGCGGTGTAGAGGATCACACTCCGCCCTGCCCGTAGGCTGGAGCGGCCGGTTGCCACCGCACGCGCAATAGCGTCGTTCGAAGCCTCGGAAACCAGTTCGACCGGGTCGAGCTCGATCCCGTCGAAGCCGTCGGCCAGAGCATGCCGGATCTGTCGTTCCGTCGTCGGCGAGCAGCTCCCCGAGACCACGGCGATCCTGTCGGCAGCGCCCGGCGGCGAAAAGGCAGGTTTGGCATCCACGATCCGATTCGATGCCCATTCGACCAGCAAGGCATATTCAATGCCGGAAGAGCCGACGACGAAATAACCGCCCGGCTTGCGAGCGCGCCAAATCTCCTTGCCGGCAAGCGCCTGGGCTTCCAGGCTGTCGACATCGACAAGCACGATACCTGTGCCATTCTCCACAAGCCGGTCGAATGCTTCCGACCGCGACGCAGACTGCAGCGTTGCCAGGTCGACCAGGCCCGAGCTGAGGTCTGTCTGGCGCGACAGATGGATCAGCAGGTCGGATTCGTCCATCGGCGTTATCGGATGGCGGCTCATCACCGGATGGCGGTCTATGCGGAAATATTTTTCGAGATAGGCCGCGAACAGATGACCGAAGGCGGTGTAGCGCTTCAGCTGCGGTGCGCCGACCACCAGCGGCACGCTGTCTTGCCGGAAAACCGAGCGGCCGATCTCGATCGCCCGGCCGATGCTGCCGATCGCCGGGCTGGAATCGAAGGTCGAGCAGACCTTGTAGTGGCAGATCTCGGCGTCGACGGTCTTCAGCCAGGCGAAGGCATCTCGCAGATGCGTGTCCATCCACAGCGGTGTCTCACTGCGGCTGGTGCCGGCAAGCCCGAGGGCGCGGCAATGCGCGAATTGTGAAAGCAGCGCCTCGTCCGGCCGACGCATGAACAGCACGGTCGGCACGCCGCCGAGCTCGAGCGCCTCCATTACGTCGGTGGAGCCGGTCAGGTCGTCGCCATAGTAACTCAGAAGCAGATTTTGCATGGCGTCAGGCCGCCTCGCCGCCGCCGAACTTCTCGATCGACCGCGCCAGCTCGACATGGCCCAAGGCATAATCCGCCAACGGAATGTCTTGGACCGCTGCTTGCCAGGCTTGCTGCACGGCGCGGACGCCGGCACCCGGCCCGTCCGGATGGCTGACGATGCCACCGCCGCAGAGATAGAGAAGATCGACCGTCCGGCCGGTTCGCTGGAAGGTTTCAGGCGCCTGCCCGCCCCACTGGCCGGAGCCGGCGACCGGCAATGCGCAATCGGCCGGCGAAAAGATCGGCGTGGTCACCGCCTTGAAGGATTCGACGAAAGACCAGTCGGGTTCCCAGTATTTCGAGGCGATGCCGTTGATCTGGAACTGGTCGACGCCGAGCAGCCGCCAGAACTGCTGCCAGACCTTGAAATCCATGCCGAGGCCGGGATGGCGGGTGAGAATGTCCCAGCCATTGCGGTGGGCATGGAGCACCAGGCTGGAGCGCTTTCGGAGGTAAGCCATGCCACCAAAGCCGATCGAATTGATGTTGACCACGGCGCAATTGCCGCCGGCCTTTGCCACCAGATCGTGGTTTCGCATCATCTCGTCGGGATCGGCATGTGAAATGCCGAAGGCATACATGACCTTCTTGCCGGTCTTCTGCTCGTGATCGAGGATCAGCGGCATGATTGCCCTCACCCGCTCCGACAGCGGTGAATAGGCGGGGCTCATCAGCTTCTCGTCGTCCTTGATGAAATCGACGCCGGCGGCAATCAGCTCTTGCACCATCGCGGCCGTCTCGTGCGGACGGAGCCCCAGCGCCGGCTTGACGATGGTCCCGATGATCGGACGATCCGCGACACCGGTCAGTCTGCGGCTGCCCGTGACGCCGAATTGCGGGCCCGGATGCGCGCCCCGGTATTCCTCGGGTAGCTTCATGTCGACAACCCGGATGCCGGACAGATCCTTTATCGAAAAGGTGCCGCCGATGGCGATGGTCATCAGCGCCGACAGGTCGGTGCCGATGGCGTCCAGCGGAAAGGCGATGTCGACGTCGGCGCGCTTGACCGGGCCATTGTTTGCTTCGGGGCCGGGTTCCGGAAGAGACGGCCGATCCGCATCCGGCAGATGCCGTATCGCCAGGACGCGCGCCGCGACCCTGGCCTTGAGCTCTTCGGTCTCGCCGGCCAGCGCGACGAAGGTTCCGGTCGACTGGTCGCTTGCGATCTTGGCCGCCAGCGCCTCGATATTGCCCGGCGTTTCGATGCGATAGGTGAGAATAATCATATTCGCGCGGCCTGCCGGGGTGGTTCGAAAAAGGTTCCTTGGCCCTCGAAATCTGGTATAATGAGTACATAAGCATTGCAAGCCCTATCCGGCTTGGCAGGTAAGGGCGAGCCGGCTACAGGCGTTCCGGAATTCACAGCGGAAATGCTAGATAGGGGCCGGTCAACGGAGTGATTCGCGACGATGAACCGTTCGGAGCCGATCGTCCGGCGCAAGCTTTCCGACGAAGTATTCTTGAGACTGAAGCGCCTGATCACCAGCGGCGAATTGCTGCCGGGTGATGACATGCCATCGGAGCGCGAATTGATGGAGCGCTTCGAGGTCGGCAGGCCGGCGATCCGCGAGGCGATGCAGGCGTTGAGCAATATGGGCCTGGTCGCGATCTCGCATGGTGAGCGTGCCAAGGTGCTGCAGCTGACCGCCAAGTCGATCATCAAGCAGGTCGATGGCGCAGCCAAGATCATCCTGTCGTCATCGAAGGACACGCTCGAGCACCTCAAGAACGCGCGCATCTTCTTCGAACGCGGCATGGTCAGGGAAGCCGCGGAGAAGGCAACTGCCGAGGACCTGCAGCGGTTGCGGGCAACGGTCGCAGAACAGCGCAGCCATCGTGGCAACTCGGAAGCCTTCATTTCCGCCGACATGAAATTCCACACCCAGATCGCGGCAATTTCCGGAAACCCGATCTATGTCGCCGTCAGCGAGGCAATGCTTGGCTGGCTAAAGGAATACCACACTGAAATGCTGATCTGGACCGGCAAGGAAAAGTTCACGTTGACCGAGCACGAAGAGATCATCGGACGCATCGAAGCCAAGGATACGGATGGCGCCGAGAAGGCGATGATCAAGCATCTCGAACGCTCGCGCGCGCTTTACGTGATGAACTCCGGCAACTGAACTGGAGTAGAGGCCGGACCGGCGTACCGGCCAGGACCTGTCATCAGGTTTCTGACTGACCACAGCCTGAGCCCGGATCAGCGCAGCTTTATGTTGCCGTCCGAATTCGTTGTATTTGCCGCACCCGCGCCATTTTCATTCAGCGATTTCAGCATTTGCATTTTCCCAGCCATGGATTTCCGCGGGCCGTTTCGTCGGTAGCCCGCACGCGGCCATCCTGGAGGTGCCGCGCCTGTTCGGAATTGGCTATTTTGACAAAGACTATGCTAGACGTGCCACTCGACGAGAACGCCTCCGGGAGAACCGCAATGGCTGACAGAAGCCTCCACGTCGTGATCTGGCTGCCGTCGAATTTCTATTCGGCCGTCGTCTCGACGCTCGTGGAAATGTTTCAGCTTGTGAATGACGTCTGCCGTTCACAGGTTCTCTCCTGTGAGTTCGTTTCAAGGGGCGCGCCGTCGACGTCAAGCACCGGAATTTCCTTCCCGACAAAGGCTCAACCATCCCGGAAAATGGATGTCCTGATTCTCATTGCGATGCCGGGTGTCGAGATCTCGGAGCTTCTGCGCTCACTGGACGACGAGAGTGAGCATTCAAAACCGCTGATCGCGCTCGCGCAGCAGCAGGACGCAATCATCGCAGCACATTGCGGCGCGTGTTATCTGCTCGCCAATTCGGGACTATTGGACGGTAAACGCGCGACGATATCCTGGTGGCTGAAAGCCGAGGCAAGCCGCCGGTTTCCGCAAGTGCGATGGGACGCGTCCCGCCTGCTCATTCGCCAGGACCGCCTTTACACATGCGGAGGCGGGTTTTCCGGACTCGAACTCGCCAGGGCTTTACTCATCGATCTGGGCTTCTCGAAGGAGGAGCGGATCATTCGAAAACTTCTGGTTCTTCCTCCACCGCGCACATTCCAGAGTCCCTATGAATTTCCTCTCGACGAAATTTTGAACGAGGCCAGCCCATTCGAGAACAAGCTGCGCGAGCTCTCGAAAGACAAGATGGCGGAAATCGATCTGAAATTTCTCGCAACCGAATTGGGCATGTCTTCGCGAACCCTGTCTCGCCGATTTTTCGACGAACTCCAGACAACGCCGGGAAAATGGATCCAGGAAAGGCGGCTGGAGTTGGCAAAATCCATGCTTGAGGAAACGAAACTGAGTGTTTCAGAAATTTGCTATCGGGTGGGATATCAGGACGTCGCCTCGTTCAGCCGTCTTTTTTCCAAGACAACTGGAATGGCACCAGGCGAGTTTCGAAAGCAAATCCGGTGACAAGTCGGCATCGGAAGTGCTGCGGCTACGGGCAACCGCTGCCGAGGTGCGGCTATGCATGAACCCCGGCAATGAGTTCAGCCGATCCGGACGATTGCGTAGGGCGTCATCACAAGACGGTCTCGGTCCGACACGTTTCGCTGGATCTGGCGTGACGTTCGTCCATCCCAGATCTTTAGAGGACCCTGATCTGAGCCGAGCCCGGAAACGTCGACCGGAAAATCGTCTGGGGTAAGGTTCGCCAGCCAGACGATGATCTTGCCCGTCTGGGAGCGGCCGGCCAGTGCCAGCACCCGCGTCTCATCAGTCGTTGTCGCCGCCACATGCGCATGGCCGGCCAGCTCGCAAAGTCCTTTCACCGCGTGGAAAATCGGCCGGGGTGCACCTTCTTCGACAGGCTCGCCCGACGAGGCCAGTACGCCGAATGGTCCGGTGAAGTTGCAGAGCGTGAGCATTTCGAGCCCGGCCGGTGCAACGCGCGCGGCATAGCCGATCGTCCATGCGGCCCCGAATAGCCCGGCGTGGCGAGGGTCGCGGTCGGCCATGGCGATGCGCTGATTGTCGGGATTGGCCTTGGTCGCGCCGCCATAAGGGTTCTGGCGCATGGCAATGGTCGACGGCCCGATCCGATAGGGTATTGTTCCGAAGATCGTCCTAACTGACGCCGTGATGAAAGGCAGTGCTTCCAGCGATTGCATGACGCTGAGATCGTCGGCGGCATGCACGATCGGGCAAGTGCAATGCGTGACGAAATCGAGCGGGTCAGCGGGGACGCGCTTGCGGTTCAACTCAGTGAAATAGCTGAACATGCCGCCGCCGAGGCGGATATCGGGGAAGGCGCGGCGGGCGGCAGAGTAGACGTCTTCGAGCGGCGGGCATTGCGGCCACGCGCTGCCCGGTGGCGTCGACTGCCGGTCGACCGAGGGCGAGACGGCAATGGCCGAAAGCTTGAGCCCGGCCTGGCGCACCCTGTCGGCGACGCCTGAAAGCTCGGCGTCGAGATCGCCGTCGCCGGCAATGACACATTCGAGGGTTGTCCGGACCGGATAGGCGGCGGCGAGCCGGGCATAGGACCGCAAGGCGGCGAGCCCGTGGCCGCGCGTCGGGTCATAGTGGAACATCAACTGCTGCGGGCCAAGCTCGGACAGCACCGACAGCTTGCCCAGCGCCGCCTCGACCTCATCAGGGTAGATGATAACGCCGATATCCGGCAGCACCGGTCCAGCTTGGCCGAGCCTGACACGAATCGGTTCGGCGCTTGCCACGGCGGCCGGCACTTTCCCGCGACCCTCTACCCGCAAGCTGACGGTTTGGCGGAAGGTCTCGCCGGCCGGCAGCACGTATGGCCATGGCAGCGCGAGCGGCCGGACATAGGTCTTGTAGGAGGCATCCGACCAGTTGCGCTGGTCCTCCATCTCGAAGGTATCGCCTTCCATCCGGCATTCAGCGGTGACGCCGGGCCGGACCTCGTGGGTGATCGCCCGCAGATCCTTGAACGGCTGCCAGGGATCGATCAGCTGTGGAAGCCTGGTCGCGACCACGCTGCCATCGGTATGCTCGACCGTGACCGGGCTGCCGGCCAGGCCGGCGATCGGATGCAGGATGCAGAAACCGCAGCGATTGGTCTCGAAATCGTCGTCGGGAAGAGCGCTCACGTCGAAGACCAGTCGGCCATCGGCGGCGCCCTTGATGGTCGCACGGAAGTCGAGCCGGCTTCCCTCTGGCCCGAAACAACCTGCCGAATAGCTGACGAAGAAAGCGTCATCGCCCTGGTCGATTTCCAAATCGGTGAGCGTCGGCTCGTAGGTGCCCCAGTCGCGATCCCTGACGATGTAGGCGATGGCACGCAGGACTTCGGTGTCGCCGTGCCGGATGGTGCGCAGATTGCCGTTGACGAAGTCCGCCGTCAGCGCGCCGGCGCGCAGCCTGACCGGTTCGGCTTCAACAGCACGTGTGCCATAGAGGAGGAAGGCGTCGGCTGTCATTTCAGCAAGGTGTCGAGTTGCACCGGCTCCCGGCTTGCGGCGCCGGCGTACGCTGCCTCGACCAGCGCCAATGTCTTGAGGTTGTCCGCGCCCGAGGTCGCGGGCTCGGTTCCGTTGGTCAGGCAATCGACCCAGTGCTTTTGAATGGCGACGACGCTTTCCTGGATGTTATGCCACGGCCGCGATGCCCAGGCCAGCAGCGGTGGCGAGACGTCGCTCACGACTGTCCCGCTCCGGCCGGTGACAGTGAGGCGGTAGCCCTGCGCCAGCCGGATCGTGCCGTCGCTGCCGTCGATCTCGATCAGCGTCTCGGGGAACGGCTCGGTAGCGAGCTTGCTGGCGTAGCTGCAGTCGACCACGGAAGTGGCGCCGCTCGTATGGTCCATCAGCATCGTCGCAACGTCCTCGCCGGCAATGCCAGGGTTGATGCGCGCCGTTCGCGCGGTGACCGTCGAGACGTCGCCCAGCAGGAAGCGGGCAATGTCGAGGCTGTGGATGCCGAGATCCTCGATGATGAAGCGCTTGCCCGTCGCCAGATAAGGCTGGCCGGAGAACACGTCATAGGCAGATCGGAACGAGATCCGGCCGAAGAAGGGAGCGCCGATTTCGCCGCTGTCCAGCACGGTACGCACTGCCTGGATCGGCGACTGCCAGCGAAAATTCTCATGCACCATCAGCGGCACGCCGGCGTCGGCGCAGGCCTTTACCATCGCCTGGGCGTCGGCAAGCGTCGGTGCAAACGGTTTTTGGCAGATTGCCGGAACGCCGTGCTGCGCCGCCATCTCGACGAGCATTCTGTGGCTTGGTGCGGTGGTGGCGATGTCGACGAAATCCAGCCTTTCGCCGGCAAACAGCGCTGACGCGTCCGTATAGCGCCGCGCAATCCCAAACTGGTCGCCGACGATCCGCAGCCGCTCCGGATCGCGGTCGCAGATGGCGGCGATCGAGGCACCCTCGACGTCACGCCAGGCATGCATCTGGTTGACGGCAAAGAAGCCGCAGCCGATCAGCGCTCCACGCAGCTCCGCCATATCAGCCGGCCTTTGCCATCTGCATCAGCGTCACCCGGCTCTGCAATCGGCGCTGTGCCTGGTCGACGACGACGGCGACGATGATGACGAGGCCCTTGATCACCATCTGCCAGAACGAGCTCACCCCCATCATCACCAGCCCGTCCGAAAGGATGCCGATGACGAAGGCGCCGACAATGGTACCGCCGATCGTACCACGTCCGCCCGACATCGAGGTGCCGCCAAGCACTGCCGCGGCAATGGCATTCAACTCGAAGCTCTCTCCAGTCGCGGGATGCGAGGCCATCAGTTCGGACGAGATGATCAGCCCGACGATCGCCGCGCAGAAGCCGGAGAACATGTAGACGAACATCTTCACCATGTTGACGCGGACGCCTGAAATCCGTGCCGCCCGCTCATTGCCGCCCACGGCGAAGATGTGGCGGCCGAGCGGGGTATATTTGGCGAGATAGGCCGCCCCTAGCGCAACGACGAGCAAAATCCACAGCGCGACCGGCAGGCCGAGCAACCGGCCGGCGCCGAGGAAGCCGAACCCGGTGGTACCAAGCTCCGGCTTGCCGACGAGATTGGGGAAGGTACGGCCGTCCGACGACAGCAGCGCCAGGCCGCGCGCGACATAGAGCACGCCGAGCGTGGCGATGAACGGCGCAACGTTAAGCCTGGTGATCAGCAAGCCGTTGACGGCGCCGATCAATATGCCGACGGCAAGCGTGATCAGTGCGATCTCGAAGACGTTGAAATAGATGGTGTAGCCGACCTGCAGGTCGATGCCGTTGAGCACGAGATAGCCGGCCACCATGCCGCACAGGCCGACGATCGAGCCGACCGACAGGTCGATGCCGCCGGTGATGATGACGAAGGTCATGCCCATTGCAAGGAATGCGTTCAGCGCCACGTGCTTCGACATCAGGATAAGATTGGCGGCCGATAGGAAATTGGGGGCAGCTATCGAGAAGAATAACAGCACGGCGATCAGCGCGATGAACGTCCTCGCCTTCATCAGCATCAGCAGGACCGAGCCGCTCGACTTCGAGGTGACCGCCGCCTTGGCTGGGATGTCAGTCATGCGCCTTGCTCTCCGTGCGAGACCGGTCCGTGGCCGAGGGCCGAGGCAGCGACGAGCGCGGCCTCCGTCGCCTCTGCGCGATCGAACATGCCGGTCAATTTTCCATTGCTCATCACTGCGATGCGGTCGGACAACGCCATCACCTCATCGAGATCGGAGGTGGCAAACAGGATCCCCAGGCCGTCGCGCGACAGCTTGCGCATGGTCCGGAACACGTCGGCCTTGGCGCCGACGTCGATGCCGCGGCTGGGCTCGTCCATCAGCAGCACCTTCGGTCCGGTGAGCAGCGCCTTGCCGATCACCACCTTCTGCTGGTTGCCGCCCGACAGCGACGAGACTTCCTGCGCCGGATCGGCGACCTTGATCGCCAGTTCGCGCACCGTCCGGGTCACCGCCTGTCTTTCGGCGGCACCACGAATGTGGAACAGGCGCACGAAACGTGACAGGCTGGCCAGCGTCAGATTGCTGGCGACGGAGAGGATCGACACCAGCCCTTCGCGCTGGCGGTCTTCGGGGATCAGCGCCAGGCCGCGCCGGATGCGCCGCGTCGTGTCGCGCTCGTGCACTTTTTTGCCGGCAATGAATATCGTGCCGGTCGAATGGCCGTGGCGGCCCATGATGCAATCGAACAGCTCGCTGCGTCCGGCGCCCATCAGGCCATAGATGCCGAGGATTTCGCCGGCGCGCAGCGATAGCGAGACGTGATCGACCGCAAGCCCGCCGGTGACGCGCGGCAGGCAAATGTCCTCGGCGCGGAATATTTCCTCGCCCGGCACATGACCGTCGGCCTTGGCGAAGTCCTTGGCGTCCGAGCCGATCATCTGCCGCACGATCCACTGGGTGTCGACGTCTTTCATCTCCGCCTGGCCGGTGATGCGCCCATCGCGCAGCACGGTGATGGTGTCGCCGATGCGGATCAGTTCCTCGAGCCGGTGCGAGATGTAGACGATTGCCACGCCACGCGCCTTGAGGTCGGCAATCACCTTGAACAGGATCTCGACTTCCGCCGCGCTGAGCGCCGAGGTCGGCTCGTCCATGATGAGGATGCGCGCATCGAGCGAAACCGCCTTGGCGATCTCGACCAGCTGCTGCTGGCCGATGCGCAGATCCTCGACCAGCATATCGGGCCGGATGCCGGCTTCCAGGCGTTCAAGGAACTCCGCCGCGCGGCGCTCCTGCTCCTTGCGGTCGATCTTGCGGAAACGATTGGTGATCTCGCGGGTGGCGAAAATGTTTTCGGCGACCGTCAAATTGCCGAACAGGTTCAGCTCCTGGAACACCATGCCGATGCCGCGGCTTACAGCATCACCCGATGACGAGAAGGAAACCTCCTCGCCGTCCAGCAGGATGCGCCCGAGCGTCGGTTGCTCGACACCGGCGATGATCTTCATCAGCGTCGATTTGCCGGCTCCGTTTTCGCCGACCAGCACGTTGACCGCGCCTTTGCGCACCTCGAAATTCGCCCGCTTGACCGCGACGGTGCCGGAATAGACCTTCGAGACATCCTCCAGCTTCAGGATGACATCTTGATCGCCGCTCATGGCTTCGGCCCGATCTCTGCCTCCGCCGGCGTCACCAGCGGAAGGTCCTGGCCAGTGCCCGGCGTATAGGCGCCAAGTACCTCGACGCTGCGGCCCTGGAGTGTCTCGCGCGGCAGCTTGGAAAGCACGGTCTTGTCGGCGTAGGCGTTGAAAGCCTTGCCGAACTGGGCGAAGTCGATCTGGTTGGTGAAATCGTTGAACTGGATGAAGTCGAGGCTGTCGCGCAGCGCGGTTCCGCGCATGGCGGGTCCGATCTGCACCCGCGCATCCGCCTTGCCGTCGCCGTCGGCATCGATGTCCATCGTCGCCGCGCGTGACTGTGTATTGGCTGCAACGACCTTGCCCATGAGCCGAACCGCGAAGGTCCATGGCGAATTCGCCTGCTTCTTCGGATTGCCGTATTTGGCGCCGGCGGCGGCGGGGTCGGCCTTGGCCAAGGCATGCACCTCGGCAAACGGCCCGGCCTTCTGCTGCAGATAGGGTACCACTTTCGCCGCCCAGATGTCCTCGACCATCTTGTCGGGATTGAACGCGGAGCCAGTGCCGCCGTTTTCTGCTGACGGTGTCGGCAGGATCTTGCAGGCGGTCAGGCTGACTATAGCTGCAAGGAGCGACGCGACAAGGATCGGCCGGGTCAGCGTGTTGAACATGTCGGCTCGTTCGGCATGGCGGTCAGGAGCACCCAGAGAAATGGAAGCAAGGGCGAAATGGAAGCAAGGGACGAACCGGAGGCTCGTCCCTTGCTGCTTGATGTTACGCCGGCTCAGTTGGTGAGCGCGAACGTCTCCAGCTTGGCGGCATTGTCGCCATTGACCAGGACGCAGTCCATCAGCTGTTTTTCTTCGGCGGGAGTCTTTTTGTTCTTGATGAAGTCGTTGGCCTGCTCGACAGCCATCTGCGCCTGCGCGAAGGCCGGCTGCAGGACTGTCGCCTTGATGCCGCCGGAGGTGATCGAGTCGCGCACGTCGTTCGAGCCGTCGAAGCCGACGACGATGACGTCCTTGCGGCCGGCAGCGGCAAGTGCCGCATAGGCGCCCATCGCCATCGTGTCGTTGCCGGAGATCACGCCCTTGATATCGGGATTGGCCTGGAGGATGGATTCCATCTTTGAATAGGCCTCGGTCTGGCTCCAGTTGGCCGACTGCTGCGCCACCATCTTCAGGTCCGGATAGTCGTCGATGACGTCGTGGTAACCCTTGGAGCGGATGCCGGCATTGGTGTCGGATTCCTTGCCGACGAGCTCGACGAAATTACCCTTTTCGCCCATCAGCTTGACGAATTCCTGCGCGCCGAGCTGGGCGCCCTGATAATTGTTGGAGACGATCTGCGCGACGGCAACGCCGGTGGCATTGATCTCGCGATCGATCAGGAAGGAAGGAACGCCTGCGTCCTTGGCCTTCTGCACCGCGGCGACGGTGGCGTCGGCGCCGGCATTGTCGAGGATGATCGCCTTGGCGCCGCGGCCGATCGCGGTGTCGATCAATTCCGACTGCTTGTTGGCGTCGTCGTCATGGACGAGCACCAACGCCTCGTAGCCGAGTTCCTTGGCCTTGGCCTCCGCGCCGACAGCTTCCGCCTTGAAGAACGGATTGTCATGCGAGGGCGTGATGATGGCGATCAAATCCGCCGCATAGGCGGGTGCGGCGGTGCCAAGCGCCAGCATGCCGGCAAAAGCTGCAAGCGTCATTCTGCGTGTCAGTTTCATGTATTCCTCCCGTTGAAAATCCGTGCCTTGTCGCAAGGCTATATGCATTCGATTTCGTTAGCGGGCGTAGGCGGCGGGTCGCGTCAGATTCACAAGCCTTGGCCGGCTTCACCCCGACGGACCGCTTCCCCTATCCTCCACTCATCCAGCTCCTGAGCCTGCTGCGAAGCTTGACGATCCGATCCATCGAACAGCTAAGCCAACTGGTATAATGAGTCAATGACAATTTCAGGTGACATGTTCCGGTGAACGCGTCGCTGCCCTCAAGTGATGCGCTGAATGCTCGCGGCAATCTCCTCCGGCTCGAACACCCGCTTCCAGTCGTCGCGCATCAGCACCGGCTTGCCGAACTCTATCGCCTTGTTGCAGGCGTCGGAGAACACACCTTTGGTTTCGCCGAAGATGACGGCGCCAAGCACGTTCATATGGCCTAGCAGGAAATCGAGCGCCGCCTGCTTGTCGACCCCGCGCGCCACCACCTCGTCGACCGCCTCTTTCATGACGACGAGCAGCGAGGCGCATACCGTTTCCGAAAGGCCGGGCTCGAGCAGCGCCATCTGATCGACAGTGACGCGATGGGAGCGCATGACCGGAGCCCAGATGATCTTGGCGATCGCCTCACCCTTGGCGAAATCTTCCTCCGGTCCCTGCATCAAGGCGCTGACCATGTGCTGCTTGGCCTTGACGCCGCCGAAATAATCCTTCTTGGCCGCCATGTCGGTCTCGTCGTTGAAGATCGGCGGATGGCACGGGTGGGTGACGAAATAGGTCAGGTCCGGCCGCTCCGGCAAATGCCCGGCGAAAGGTGCCGCGGCGTCGAGCACGACGACCATCGTGCCTGATGCAAGCTTGCTCTCGACACTCGCCGCGACCTTGCCGATGTGCGTGTCCGGCACCGCCAGGATCACCACATCGGCGCCATCAAGCGCCTCATCGGCGCTGACGGCATCGATGCCGAGGCCCGACTTCAGCCGCTCGCGGCCGGCGTCGCTGACCTCGACATGGCGTATTGTATAGGGAGATCCGCGAAAATTGGTCGACAGACGGTAACCCATTTTGCCGCCCGCACCAAACAGCGCAATCGTTGTCATGTGTCCGTTACTCCTGAATTCCAACGACGGCCCTGCCGATCGTCATCCCATTGACTTGTATGCACATTACCGCCGGTTGGCGGATTAGAAAACGCAGGGGAGCCGCCGCTCGAATGACGATGCCATGGACGATGTCTCGGGCGCCCGGATGTCCAGCACAGCGCAGCTACGCGGAGCATGCTACCTCAGGTACACATTATACCAGCATACCAAATTGGCAAGCGGCCATGGCACGGCTCTGACCACTTCTTGGCCGTCGTTTACCTCCTGTTCAACGGCAAGGAGCGATCATCGCGCTGAACTGCCGACCGGCGGGATGATTCGCAGCCGACAAAGGCCCATGCTCGAAACTTCACTCTACAGCCCGGTCAAGGCCTTCCTGGAAGGCCTTGGATTTATGGTCAAGGGCGAGATCGGCGGCTGCGATCTGCTGGCGCTGAGTGCCGACTCTCCACCGATCGTCGTCATCTGCGAGCTGAAGCTGACGTTCAACCTTGAGCTGGTCCTCCAAGGGGTCGACCGTATGGCGGCGAGCGACGAGGTCTGGCTCGCGGCATGCATGTCGGCGCGTGGCAAGGGCCGTGAGAGCGATGTGAGATACCGCAATCTCTGCCGTCGCCTCGGCTTCGGCCTGCTTGGCGTGCGACCGAACGGCGAGGTTCAGGTGCTGCTCAGCCCGACGGCATTGGCTCCGCGTCGCGATCCCCGGCGTCGCTCGAAGCTAATTGACGAACATCGGCGTCGGCAGGGCGATCCTGTCGCCGGCGGCGGCTCGCGTGCGCCGATCATGACCGCCTATCGCCAGCAGGCACTGGCATGCGCCGCAGCCCTCGCGGATGGCCCGAAACGGCCGCGTGACTTGAAGCCCAACCTGCCGAACGCGCCCAAGATCCTGCTGCACAATGTGTATCGCTGGTTCGCACGCACCGATCGCGGGATCTACGAACTGACCGCTCAGGGCCGTGAGGCGTTGCAGCGCTGGCCGCAGCCCGATCGCGGCCACACCGCTGCCTGAGACAGCCAACGCCGGATTTCGCGCCCTGCTTTCCGCGACAATCACGGCTTTCGGCCAGACGGCACTCAGTACAAGACAGCACCTCAGTCACGGAACCATATTTCGACACGATGGTTTTGTCGTCACCGAATTGATCGTCCGCTGAGCAAACGGAAGGAACGGCCATGCGCCTATCGACGACAATTGCCACACTTTCGGCACTGGCCCTTGCCTCGCCGGTCTATGCGCAATCCGTGGGACCAGAGCTTGCCCCTGTCCCGCCGACGGCGCCGCAAACCCTGCCAGAGCAAGCCACGCCCGAAGGGACCACACCCGACCAGGCTACACCTGACCAAGCCTTCTCCGCCCAGAATTTCACCGCAGTGACAATCGTGGCGATGGAGGATCTGCCTCCTGACATCAAGGCACAGGCGGAGGCCGTCGTCACCCAGACCAGCGCCGAGGATTTGCGCATCCTGCAAAGTTCGATCGACGCATCGCCGCAGGCGGCATCGGCACTGGCGGCGAACGGGCTTAATTCCACGCAGGTCGTGGCGGCCAATATCGACGGCGACGGCACGCTCACGCTGATCATCCAGACGACGACGTGAGCGGCTGAAAGCGGACAAGCCGGTTCCGGCACGGAACCGAAGTCCGCCTGATCGCGGAGGACTGTCATGGCCGAGGCTGCAGTTCGCAACTTCACCATCAATTTCGGGCCACAACATCCCTCCGCTCACGGCGTGCTGCGGCTGGTGCTCGAACTCGACGGCGAGATCGTGGAACGCGCCGATCCCCATATCGGCCTGCTGCATCGCGGCACCGAAAAGCTCATCGAGTACAAGAACTACCTGCAGGCCTTGCCCTATTTCGACCGGCTCGACTACGTCGCGCCGATGAACCAGGAGCATGCATTCTGTCTCGCTGCCGAGAAGCTCCTCGAAATATCGGTTCCGAGACGCGGGCAGCTCATCCGCGTGCTTTTCTGCGAAATCGGCCGACTCTTGTCGCACCTCCTCAACGTCACCACGCAAGCCATGGACATCGGCGCGCTGACGCCGCCGCTCTGGGGTTTCGCCGAGCGCGAGAAGCTGATGGTCTTTTATGAGCGCGCGTCCGGTGCCCGCATGCACGCGAATTATTTCAGGGTCGGCGGCGTGCATCAGGATCTGCCGCCGGAACTCCTCGACGACATCTGGAAGTTCTGCGATCCGTTCCTCAAGGTCTGCGACAATCTCGACGAACTGTTGACCGAGAACCGCATTTTCAAGCAGCGCAATGTCGATGTCGGCGTGATCGGCCTCGATGATGCCTGGGCCTGGGGCTTTTCCGGCGTGATGGTGCGCGGATCGGGCGCGTCCTGGGACCTGCGCAAGGCGCAGCCATACGAATGCTATTCGGAGATGGATTTCGATATCCCGGTCGGCAAGCATGGCGACTGCTACGACCGCTATCTCGTCCGCATGGAGGAAATGCGCCAGTCGGTCCGGATCATGCGGCAATGTCTGGAAAAGTTGCGCTCACCAGAAGGTCAGGGGCCGGTTGCGATCCCGAACCACAAGATCACGCCGCCGCCGCGCGCCACGATGAAGCGCTCGATGGAAGCGACGATCCACCACTTCAAACTTTATACCGAAGGCATTCGCGTGCCGAGCGGTGAAGTCTATGCCGCCGTCGAGGCGCCGAAGGGCGAGTTCGGCGTCTACCTCGTGTCGGACGGAGGCAATGTTCCCTACCGGTGCAAGATCCGCGCACCTTCCTTCGCCCACCTGCAAGCGATGGATTTCCTGTCCCGAGGCCATATGATCGCCGACGTTGCCGCGATCATCGGCTCGCTCGACATCGTGTTCGGAGAAATCGACCGCTAGTTTAGCCAGGTCGCAGGATCTTCCCCGATCGCAGGATCATTCGTCGTTAGTAGCCGCGCAGGCAGGCCTGGACGGCGCTCGAACGCCCGTCCGGCGATGGCCCTCAATTGCGGCAGGCCAACCCAAATTCTCGCATCAAAGACAGACGCATGGCCGCGACAAGGCGCAGCCAAGCGTCGAGGAGTTTCACAATCTGCGCGGCCTGACGGGGCACGAGCCCTTCCAAGTTCGGAAGCGCTCTCCACGGCGCGGAAAGAACGCGTGTTCCGCCGTTCCTCGTACCGCGTCAATGCACGATCAAGCCCTTCATCCAGGCAACAAATCTGTTGCCGCGAACTATCCCGCGCACCCTGGCAGCGGCCCATCTCGCTTGCATCGTAGCGCCGACATGGCAATGGCAGACGATTTGGTGCAACTGCCGGTCGCTCAGTTCGAAGAAGCGCTTTGCCTCACCATAGGTATCATCGCTGAGGCCCATGGCACGCAGAACCGGATCCTCGAAGGCGACAGTGAGCGGCGTCCCAGCGCCACGCGATCTGTCGCGCGCTTCCCTGTTCATATATTCGGTGCCTGGAAGCGCCCCAAGGCATCGCGTCGGGTTTTGTTCGAGAAGTTCCGCCCAACGTTCAATCCGCTGGGTTCGGCTCATCGCCGGATACGCCGCGAAGGACTCAACTTCCGCGACGGCCTGCAGTTGGTCGAGTGTTTGATGTTTCATGGTCGGCTCCTGTCGACAGGTGAATTCGCCCACGCCTATATGAGCAATTATCGCGCCGTCGAGCGCTGACAAGGCCGGACCGCCGCAACATGAGGCGTACGGATCACCTGCCCGGTGAAGCGGCGCTCGAATTCCAACGCGCCCCCGCCTGTGTTCGATGTCGACCCGTTAACCGAACCCGGTTCCAGACAGGAACTTTTGCGGAAGCTTGCCGTTTGGCTTTGCGTCCGCTTCGGCGGCTGCAATATCAGTCTTGAAAGCAATTCCATTGGACACGAAGCCTCAACGCGTCGAGCAAGACGTCGAGCCTGTAAATGAAACCCGGGAGCAACCGGCTCCGGTTCGAGAATCTCGTGAGCGATCGGCAGAGCCCCGGCAGGAAAAACCCGACGGGAACGCCTCGCAACGAAAGGCCGGTCTGCTCGGCTTTCCCAGGCGCCATCCCTATGCGGCTGCAGCCATCGCGCTTGCGCTGTTGCTCGTCGCGGCAGGCATCGCGATCTGGTGGCTGAACGCTCGCCAGTACGAATCGACCGACGACGCCTTCATTGACGCCCGCACGGTGACGATCGGCGCTCAAATAGCCGGCCGCATTACCGAGCTGGCGGTTACCGACAATCAGCATGTACAGGCGGGCGATGTCCTCCTGCGTATCGACGACAGCGACTATCAGGCAAACCTGAAGCAGGCCGACGCCGGCGTCGCCGCGGCCGAGGCCGAAATCGTCAATGTCGCCGCCCAGATCGAGGCTCAAAACGCAAAGGTGAACGCTGCCCAGAGGCAGGTTGCACAGGGCAAGGCAGCGCTGGATTTTGCCAAGGCCGAGGATCAACGCAATCGTGAACTCCTGGCCAGGGGCACGGCAACGCAACAGCAGGCGCAGCAGGCGGCATCGACGTTGCGTCAGGACCAGGCCGCGCTGGACAGCGCCGAGGCCAATGTCGCCTCGGCAAAAAGCCAGGTTTCGGTCTTGCAGGCACAGGCCAGGAGCGCCGAGGCGCAGCTCGATCAGGCCAAGGCCAGCCAGGAGCAAGCCCGCACGACGCTGTCGCGCACGACTATCACAGCACCCGCAGCCGGGCGGGCAACGAGCATTTCGGCCGCTGACGGAACCTACGCCCAACCCGGCCAGGTATTGATGATGTTCGTTCCCGACGAGGTCTGGGTGAAGGCCAATTTCAAGGAGACGCAGCTCGACCTGATGCGGCAGGGACAGCCGGTCGACATCGACATCGACGCCTACCCGGACAAATCCTTCCATGGCCGCGTCGACAGCATCCAGGCCGGCAGCGGCACCGCCTTCAGCCTCCTGCCGGCTGAAAATGCCACCGGCAATTACGTCAAGGTGGTGCAGCGCGTGCCGGTCAAGATCGTCTTCGACAAGCCGCCGGATGTGCTTCTCGGTCCAGGCCTGTCGGTGGTGCCGACGGTCAAGGTGCGATGAGCGGCGAAACCGCCAGAAATCAGGGCGAAAGCCGATCCGCCGCCGGGACACGCAATCCCTGGCTTATCGCCATCGTCGTCTCCATCGCGACTTTCATGCTGGTGCTGGACACCTCGATCGCCAATGTCGCCCTGCGCAACATCGCCGGCAGCCTGGTGGCCGGAATTGATGAAAGCACCTGGGTGATTACCACCTATCTCGTTGCCAACTCGGTGGTCATCCCAGTCAGCGGCTGGCTGGCAAGCGTCATCGGCCGCAAGCGCTACTACATGCTCTGCGTGGCGACCTTCACCGTCGCGTCGCTGCTATGCGGACTGGCGCCCAACCTGGAACTGCTCATCCTGTTCAGGGTCCTTCAGGGCCTCGGCGGCGGCGGTATGGCGCCAAGCGAGCAATCGATCCTTGCCGACACCTTTCCGCCTGAAAAGCGCTCGCAAGCCTTCGCACTTTACGGCATTGCCGTCATCGTCGCACCGACGGTCGGGCCGACGATCGGCGGCTGGCTGACAGACCATTTCTCCTGGCACTGGATCTTCTTCATCAACGTGCCGTTCGGCATCCTGTCGCTGGCCCTGGTGCAATGGCTGGTGGTCGAACCGGACGTCCTCGAACGCGAACGCAAGGAACGGCTGAAAGGCGGCCTGAAGATCGACGGGGTCGGCTTCGTCCTGGTGGCGATAGCCTTGGGGTGCCTGGAGATATTTCTCGATCGGGGCCAGCGCTACGATTGGTTCGCCTCGGATTTCATCACCACTTTCGCAGTGATTTCCGCGATCGCGTTCCTGCTGCTTATCCCATGGGAACTCAGTCGCAGCGATCCGGTCGTCGACATGCGCCTATTGTTCACGCGCCAGTTCGGCACGGCCTTCCTGGTCATGATGGCGGTCGGTGCAATCCTGTTCAGCACCACCCAGATCGTGCCGCAGCTGCAGCAGACGACATTTGCCTACACCGCGACGCTCTCGGGCCTTTCGATGATGCCGGGCGGCATCGCCATGCTGATCTTGATGCCGGTGTCCGGATTTGTAGGCAGCATCGTGCAGCCTAAATACCTGATCATGATGGGCATGTCGGTGGTCGCAGTGGCACTTTGGCATATGACCTCGCTTACCCCGGACGCCAGCTTCCGCTTCTTTGCCTTTGCCCGTGTTTTCCTGATGGTCGGACTGCCGTTCCTGTTCATTCCCATCTCGACCGCGGCCTATGTTGGCCTGCCCCCGCAGAAGACCAACCAGGCATCGGCGCTGATCAACGTTGCACGCAATATCGGCGGCAGCATCGGCGTCTCGCTGTCCAACACCGTCATTGCGCAAAGCTCCCAGATCCATCAATCGAACCTGGTCGGCCACACCGTGCAATCGTCGCCCGCCTATCAGCAGGCGCTTCGGCAGGCGACCGATCATTTCGTCGCCCAGGGTTCGCCGATGGTCGAGGCGAAGCAGCAGGCGATCGGCTGGCTTGGTCAGTTGATCGCCCGCCAGGCCACGCTGCTCGCCTATGTCGATGTCTTCCGCTACTGCGCGGTGGCAACCGCCCTGCTGGTTCCGCTGGCGCTGCTGCTGCGGTCAAGCAAGTCGGGCGGCAGCCAGCCGAATCCCGAAATGGGCTGACCGGCAAGTGCGACGTTGTGGTTCCAAGAACGAGGAAGCCGGGAACCAGCTGACCCGTTGCGTTGTTCTGCGCCAAGAGGAGATGACTACGATGGCCACTATTCCCACACCCGAGCCAACACCGACCCCGGTGCCACCGCCTCCCATCCCCGATCCCAAGCCCGTGCGTGAGCCGGACCCCGACAGGCTCCCCGACGAGGATCCCGTTCCCAACCCGGATGAAAACGACATTCCACCGAAGCGGATGGCTGTTACCCGGCAATTGCCGTGATCGTTCTGCAGTGTGCACTGACGATTGCTTGCGCCAGTGGCGCCGCCTGTCAGATTTCGAGCATGGCGTAGGGGCGGCCGGTCGGCTTGGCGACGTGCATGGCAACGTTATAGACCGGCGCTCCGCCCGGCGTGCGGCCCTCGTAGGCGCCGCGATGCGCATGACCATGCACCACCGCGCTGACCTGGAACCGGTCTATCGTCTCGGCCAGGCGTGACGAACCGAGAAACGGGAAGATCTCCAGCGGTTCGCCTTCGACCGTCTCGACGACAGGCGCGTAGTGCAGAACGACAAGCGTGCGTTTGGCGCGGACCTGTCGCATCGCGTTTTCAAGCCGCATCGCTTCGTTCACGCTTTCCGCCACCATCGACTTGATCGCCGGTTCGCCGAAGGAGCCGAGCATGCGCGAGCCAAACCCGCCAACGAAACCCTTGACCCCCACGAACCCGACTTCGTGAATCTCTGTCGCCTCGCCGTCGAGCAGGTGAACGCCCGCCTGGCGCAGGATGTCGGTGACCTGCTCGACGGCGCCTGACTCATAGTCGTGGTTGCCAAGTACGGCGACGACCGGGATCGTGCAGGCACGCAGTTCCTCGGCAAGGATTTCGGCCTCCCGAGGCTTGCCGAGATTGGTAAGGTCACCCGTCAGCACGAGAACCTGGGCTTCACGCGACATCTCGCCGAAAAGATCGCGGTACGAGGCCTGGTCTTCCTTGCCGACATGCAGATCGCCAATGGCGGCGACTTTGAGTGCGCTGACGTTTTCCGCCTTTGCCGAAGCAGTTTCGAGCTCGTCAGCCATTGCTATGTTCTCCTTCACCGCCGACGTCGGCAAAGCCCCAGTCCTTGACGTCGATCTCATAGTCGGTTCGTGAAAGCATGCGCCCACGGCAGATTTTCATCCGGGAAGGTGGCAATTCGCGCTGCTTGGCCAGCCGGTCAAGCAGCTCGTCGAGCAGCCAGGCGGGTACGCGGCCCCGCTCCGACGGATAGATCCATCGGAAGTTCAAGAGATGCATCAGCAGGACTTCCCAATGAACTTCCATGTAGGAAAGCAGCCTTTGCCAGTCGATCTGGTCGTGCGTCTTGAGGATGGTGTGCGAAACGTCGGCGCCATCGTGGCGGCCGCGGTCCTGGATGAAACATTTGGACCAGACAAGCTCGGTGGGACCGATGATCCGCACCTGGCTGCCCAGCAATTCGCCCTGACGGGCGTGCTCCAGCCACTGGTCGTCGACCGGCATTGTGCCGTTCATCGAGGCGAAAATGACGTCGAAAAAATGCGTCCCCTTGAACACTTTGCCAAGCCACCGGTCGTCCTCGACGACGACGGCGTAACCGATCCGCTTGAAATGGGCGAGGATGCGCGGGCAGTCGCCGGCCTTGCAGAAAATGTCGAGATCCTTGGTCTGGCGGGTGATCCCGGTATAGGCGCTTACGGCATAGGTGCCGGCGACGAGAAAGGGGATGCCGGTCGCGACCAGCTCGCGGATCGCTTCGATATAAAAGACCTCCGCTTCGGCATTGCGAAGCGTCGGGGCGGCCTTTGGATCGACCGACGGGACAGATGCCGGGATAGCGCTTTCCGGTGGGGGATTGATGATCATAAGCAAAGGCTCCTGGCCCGGCAGACCAGCAGCCGCCTGTATCTAATAGCCAAGCATGCCCGATGGTTCCGCCGTTGCGCGCCACTGCCGCTCTTGCCTTCCGCATCAGGTGGGACGCGCCGCCGTGGCAGGCCTTCCAAGAGCTCATGGCCGTCGGCTGCGGCCACAGTGCCAAAAAGACATGTGGGCGGTCATTTTTGACGTCAAGATCGCAGCGCGGTCACCCTCAGGCGCGCCGAGGCGGAGTAGGCCCGCTATCATCCTCGGGTTCGGACAGGATTGGCTTCAACATGGTTCCCGAGCTGTCGGAGGCGCTGCGCACCCGGCGCAACAGCCACTTGAGCGCACGCGGCCAGACCGACGCTGTTTGCCGGAAAGCTGCGGGCGGCGTGGCGAAAAGGCCATTCTCCATTTTGTAGTTCCTCACTGTCTCGGTCCAATCAGCGTTCTTCAACGAGCAAAACTGGTGTTGGTTCCGCGTCGCCGTCGGGGAACGCCGGCTGGCCAGGCGAAGCCACCATTATGGCTTCGAGCAGGCTAGTCTCGTGCGGCAAGATCAGCGCCTCGCGAGATCAGGTCCTCGGCGACCCCAGTCGAGGAATTCAGCTGCCAACCGGCGGGATTCAGCTGGTATCCTGATACGTCGGCTCTGGACACGGTCCGCGAAGGCTGAAATTGTCACCGGTATTTCCAGTTGCAAATTTGGTTGGGCTCGGCGGGGATGGCGCTGGTTTCTGAAGACATTGCCAGCCATCCGGCATTGCGTCGGCATGTCCAGGCTCAGTCGCGAACGCTGCTCCAGACCTATGAAGCGAACCCGCGGCTGGCCTCCGTATTCGCCACCCAACAACGTTGGCTGATGGCCCATATCGGCCTTGCCCTGTATTTCGATCGAGAGCCGGACGATCATCGCAAGGGACTTACGTCCGCACGGTTCATGGACGATACCTGCCGGCATTCGGTGGCCAGCCGCAACACCGCCGACGCCTTCCTGAAGGAGATGCTGCATTACGGCTTCATCCGGCATCTGCCGATTAAATACGGGCGCATCCGCCCGTTTGAGCCGGCCGCGGGCACTCTGGAGACGATTGCCGGCTGGGTCATGGCCCATCTGAAAACGCTGGACAGCCTGGACGGTGGATCTCGACTGGCTGCATTCGTCGCACAACCGGACGTGCTCGCCAAATTGCAGCCATTGGTGGCCGACGGCCTGCTTTCGTCGCATGCCGTGCGCGAGCCAAGACAGACTTTTTCCTTGTTCACCTGGCTCGACAATGGCGGCATCGTCATGGATTGGCTGATGTCCGGCGTCGATCCCGATCATGCCGACCTGGACCGAATTCCGACCGGTGTCGTCTCAATCGGGGATTTCGCGAACTGGCTCAAGCTTTCCCGGACTCACCTGTCGCGCAAATTGCGCGATGCCGAGGAACTCGGCAGCATCGGCTGGCTGGGCCAGCGCGGTCATTCGGTCATGTGGGTGTCGAGCGAGTTCTATCAGGAATACATGACCGCCCAAGCGGTCAAGCTCGCCATCATCGATGCAGCCTTCGACGATTGTGTTGTAACTTCCGAAGCCAGCTGAACAGCGAGTCGAACGCCTTCGTCGCGGTGTTGGCGCCACCGCGACGAAGGTCCGGCATTTCAATCGATGTCGAACGACACGCCCTGCGCAAGCGGCAGCGCCTTGGAGTAGTTCACCGTATTGGTGGCACGCCGCATATAAGCCTTCCAGGCATCGGAGCCGCTCTCGCGGCCGCCGCCGGTCTCCTTCTCGCCACCGAAGGCACCGCCGATCTCGGCCCCTGACGTGCCGATATTGACGTTGGCGATACCGCAGTCCGATCCGTCGACGCTAAGAAAGCGCTCGGATTCCTGCAGGTCGCGGGTAAAGATCGACGATGACAGCCCCGCTCCCACCGCATTGTGTTCTTCCAGCACGGCGTCGAAGTCCGTATATTTCATCACATAGAGGATGGGCGCGAAGGTCTCCTCCGTCACCGGCGAAACCTGCCGCGGCATTTCGACCAGCGCCGGACGCACATAGTAGGCCTCGGGATGGCCGTTCTCGACCCGCATTCCACCGGTTATCTTACCGCCATGCGAAGCCGCCTCCTCCAGCGCCTTCTGCATATTCTCGTAGGCAGCCTTGTCGATCAGCGGGCCGACCAGAGCGCTTGTCTCCAGCGGATTGCCCACCGAGACGCTTTCATAGGCCTTCCTTAACCGCGGCAGCAAAGCATCATAGACGCTCTCATGCACGAACAGGCGCCTGAGCGTCGTGCAGCGCTGGCCGGCCGTGCCCATGGCGCCGAAGGCGATGGCGCGGAGCGCCATGTCCAGATCGGCCGTCGGGCAGACGATGCCGGCATTGTTGCCGCCGAGCTCCAGCACGGCACGGGCAAAGCGCTTCGCCAGCCGCGGTCCGACGTCCCTGCCCATGCGCGTCGAGCCGGTCGCCGAGACCAGCGGCACCCTGGGATGATCGACTAGAATCTCGCCGACGGCGCGATCGCCGATCAGAACCGGCGCCAGCCCCTTCGGCGCATCGCCGAAACGTTCTGCTGCACGCTTGAAGATCGCTTCGCAGGCGAGCGCCGTCAGCGGTGTCTTCTCGGACGGCTTCCACACCACCGCGTCGCCGCAGACCAGCGCAAGTGCCGCGTTCCACGACCACACCGCGACCGGGAAATTGAAAGCCGAGATGACGCCGACGACGCCGAGCGGATGCCAGGTTTCCATCATGCGATGACCGGGGCGCTCGGTGGCGATCGTCAAGCCGTACAACTGCCGGGAGAGGCCGACGGCGAAATCGCAGATGTCGATCATCTCCTGCACTTCGCCAAGACCCTCGGACGGGATCTTGCCGACTTCGATCGATACCAACCGGCCAAGCTCGGCCTTGTGCGCGCGCAATTCCTCGCCGAGCAGCCGTACCAGCTCGCCACGCTTGGGCCCCGGCACTTGCCGCCACGCCAGGAAAGCCTTGTGCGCATTGTCGATGGTCGTCGTCGCATCGGCCGGCGAGATGGTCTTCAGCGCGGCGATCTGCTCGCCGGTCACCGGGCTGCGCACGATGAGGTCGCCGCCCGTAAGCGCGCCCTCGGCAACGCCCAGTTTCGCCAGAAGCCCGGCCGTTTCCTTCGCAATCGTCATTTCGTTTCGTCCCTTTCAGATCCCGTGGCTCATATGGCGTCGGTCCAAGCTTTTCGCCATACCGGTTTCCTGCCGGCCGGCACACCAGGCGCTGTCATGGCGTGGCATTACGCGTTTCAGGGAGAAATCGCCACCCCGGCATGGTCCAAGCCGGCGTCCGACTGTTGAACCAGCCAGATAGAGCGAATTAGAGCAATTCCAGGAAAAGTGTGAACGGTTTTCCGTCCGGAATTGCGTCAAAACAAAGAGATAGAGCGCTTCACCGTTTCTGTGAAACGTGAAGCGCTCTAGTGTGCCGTCTTGGCGGTTTCCCGCACGGCACTTTCTTTCATCAGCCGGTCGATATGCATGCGGATATGCGCTGCCTCGGCGGCCGTATTGGCAAGCGCGATGGCGCGGTCGAAAGCGACGCGCGCCTCCTCGCCGCGGCCAAGCTGCATCAGCAGTCCGCCCTTGAGGCCGAAGAAATGGAAATAGCCGGAAAGCCTTCCCTCCAGCGGCTCGATCATGGCGAGTGCGGCTTCCGGTCCACGCACCTTGGAGACCGCGACGGCGCGGTTGAGCGTCACCACCGGCGACGGCTGCATCTGCTCGAGCAGGCCGTAGAGCAGGTCGATCTCGTTCCAGTCCGTGTCCTCGGGCTTTTCCGCCCGCGCATGCAGTGCGGCGATCGCCGCTTGCACCTGGTAGGGACCGGGCTTGCGATGGCGCAACGCCTTGTCGACCAGCGCCAGGCCCTCATCGATCATCTTGCGGCTCCACAGGCTGCGGTCCTGATCCTCGAGCAGCACGATCTCGCCGTTCTCGTCGAAGCGGGCAGGCGAGCGTGCATGCTGCAGCAGCAACAGCGCCGTCAGCCCCATGATCTCCGGCTCGGTCTGGAACAGCCTGAGCAGCAGGCGGGCCAGCCGGATCGCCTCTTCGCAAAGCGGCGCACGCGCCGCAGCCTCGCCGCTGTTGCTGGAATAACCTTCGTTGAAGATCAGGTAGACCATGGCGGCGACGGCGGCGAGCCGTTCGGAGCGCTCGACCGCTCCCGGCGTCTCGAACGGCACCCCGGCGTCGGCGATACGCGCCTTGGCGCGCGTGATACGCTGCTCCATGGCGCTTTCACCGACGAGGAAGGCGCGGGCGATCTGCTTGACCGTCAGGCCGGAGACGATGCGCAACGCCACCGCGATCTGCTGTGTGGCCGGCAGGTCGGGATGGCAGCAGATAAACAGCAGCCGCAAAATATCGTCGCGGTAATGCGCCCCGTCCAGCCGCTCGGCGACGTCGCTCTCGGCATCTTCCAGATCGGAGATCTGGTCTTCCTCCGGCAGCGGCGCCTGCTTGGCGCGCTTGCGCACCGCATCGATGCCGCTGTTGCGGCCGACGAAGATCAGCCAGGCTGCCGGATCGCGCGGCGGACCGTTTTTCGGCCAGTTGTTCAGTGCCCTCAGGCAGGCGTCCTGGAATGCTTCCTCCGCCGCGTCGAGGTCGCGGAAGTAGCGCAGCAATGCCCCCATCACCTGCGGGCGAGCGGTGCTGATTGCCGTGCTGATCCAGGCGAGTTCGGTCATGCGGAAACCTTGGCGGGATTGAAGAGCGAGACCGGCCGGATTTCATAGGAGCCGCCGCTCGGGTTGACCTCGGAAAGCTCGCGCGCGAAGTCGACGGCCTCATCGAGGTCGGCGCATTCGAGCGTGTAGAAGCCGAGGAACTGTTCCTTGGTTTCGGCAAACGGGCCGTCGATGACGATCGATTCGCCCTTGACCTTCCTCAGCGTCGTCGCCGCGGTCGTCGGCAAGAGCCGCGCCACTGGGCCAAGGCGGCCCGCCTGGGCATATTTTTCCTGCACGCCGATAAGCTTTTCCATGACGGCATCGTCCTGCTCCTTGCTCCAGGAGCAGACGACGTCTTCAGAGGCATAGCAGAGGATCGCGTAGAGCATGGGTCGTCCTTTTCTTTATCAAAGGACGAAACACTAGGACCGATGCCGACATGGCGTCGACAAAAAAATACGCTCCGTCCGGCGTCATTCCCTCGCCTTCAGCCATCTCAAGACCAAGGCCTCCTCGTCGTCGAGCCCGGCGATCGAGCGCTGGCCTTTGTTGGCATCCGCCATTTCGTCGAGCAGCCGTCCTTCGGACCAGGCGCGGAACACTTCCGGATGGATGTAGCATTGGCGACAAACCGCGCGTGTGTTGCCAAGCCGCTCGGCAACCTTGTCGATGATGCTGTTCATCGCCCTTTTTTGCTGCGCCTGGCTTTCCGGACGTTCGGTTTGCGCAAACAGCGACGCCGCATGGATGGTGCCGCCCCAGGTTCTGAAATGCTTGGAGCTGAACTCCGCTCCGGCGTTCTCCCTGATATAGCGGTTGACGTCGTCTGAGCGCACCGGACGCCTGTTTCCATCCTCGTCGAGATACTGGAACAGTTTTTGGCCCGGCAGGTCCTGCGCTCCCCGGACGACCTTGGCAATCCGGCGATCGACAAGCTTCAATCTCCATTCCTTGCCGGATTTGCCGATGAAGGCGAAGCGCAGGCTCGAGCCCTTGATGTCGACATGGCGGTCGCGCAGCGTGGTCAGCCCAAAACTCTTGTTGTCGCGGGCATAGGCGGCATTGCCGACACGGATCATCGTGTTGTCGAGCAGCCAGACGATAGCCGCCACGACGCGTTCCAGCGGCAGGCCGTGACGGCGCAGATCGGCGTCGATCTGCCGCCGCAGTTCGGGCAGGCTCTCGGCGAAGGCGATCAGGCTCGAATATTTGACGCCGTCACGCTCCTCCGCCCAGTGCTGATGATAGCGGTATTGTTTGCGTCCGCGCTGGTCCCGACCGGTCGCCTGGATGTGACCGTCGGCATCTGGCGAGATCCAGACATCCGTCCAGGCCGGTGGAATGGCAAGCGCCTTGATGCGTGCCAGCGCCTCCCCGTCGACAATCCGCCCGTCGGGTCCTTTGTACGAGAACCCCTTGCCCGAACGCAGCCGGCGAATACCGGGTTCAGTGTCGGTGACATAGTTGAGCGAGGCCCGAACGGCCGAGGCTTGCGCGCCGTTCTCCAGCGCTGCGTTCTGCGGCACCCCGTTCCTTGGTGCAGCTTTCCTCACAGCCGATTGGCCAGACGACGACCCGGATTTGTCCAGCATGTCCTCTCCACGGAATTTCCGTAGATAAGCCGCTTGCCGGCTGCAGGTTCCAACGCCTCTTGATCTCTTGGTCCCAGGACAGCCTATCGACGTCGCCGTGCAGCGAAGACGTGCGTCCTCACGCCTTTTCGAGCACGACCGGAATGACGTCGACCGCTTGCTCGCCGACTTGTCCACCAGTGGTTTTCAGCACGCCGACGATCGGCGCCACATCGGAGTAGTCGCGGCCATAGCCAACCGTGATATGGTCGTTGCTTGCCCGCATGCCATTGGTTGGATCGAATTCCTGCCAGCCGGCATCGCGCCCGCACCACACCTTGACCCAGGCGTGCATGGCGTCGGCGCCTTCGAGCCGCGGCTTCCCGCGCGGCGGAATGGTGCGCAGGAATCCGCTGACATAACCGGCGGGAATGCCTAGGCCGCGCAGGCCGGCGATCATGATGTGGGAAAAATCCTGGCAGACGCCGCGCCTCAGGCCGAAGGCGTCGCTGGCCCGCGTCTGCACTGTGGTCGCCTCGCCGTCATAGGTGAAATCGCGGTGAATGCGGTTGCACAGAGCCATGGCCGTGCCGACCGTCGAACTGCCGGCACTGCCTTTGGCATAGGCAGTGATTGCCGCGTCGATGCCGGCATGATCGCTGGCGGCCAGAAAGTGATGCGGCGAAGCTGGCGCCAGCGAGTGCACTGCGCCGAGTTCTTCCCTCAGCCGGCGTATATCCGGCGATACGTCGAGCCCGGGTTCCGGCCGCGATACCGAAACACGCGCGCTCATCCTGATGTCGAGCGCATCATGCGCGTCCCGAAAGGCGATCGAGGTGACACTGTTGCCGAAAAAATCGGAAAAGTCGGAACGTTCGCTGGGCGCCGGCACAAAAGACAGTGAAGCGGCGATGACGCGCTGCACGCCAGGGATGGTCGGCGGCAGCACACGCACCTGATGGCGGCCGCCGCCGGCCGCCGCATCATAATCGTAACGCAGGTGAAGCCTGATGTCGTAGAGCATGCCGTCTCTATCCGAAATAGGCTTTGGCGAGGCTGTTGTAGAGCCCGCCGATTTCATTGGCGAGATCGCCGAGGGCCTTGGCCGTCATGTCCGAGGGCTCCTTGATGGCGATCGACGTGTTGAGTTGCAGAATCTCCTTGGCCGCCGGCGACATATGGCCTTCAGCGCCGACAGCGGGCAGCAGCGCGATTTCGGCCCTCAGCCGTTCGAGCTGGAAAAGGATTGAGCGCGGGTTGAGCGGATCGAGTGCCAGAAGATCGACCACCGTGCGCCGTCCCGCCTGCACCGGATATTGCCGACGGTGGGTCATGACGCTGTCGCCGATCTCCAGCATCATGTCGAGCGCACCTTCCGGCGCCTCGGCTCTGGTCAGCCGGGCGAGCGTGCGGGCGATCTGGATGCCGCGTTCGAGCCTGCGGCCGATTTCCAAGAAACGCCAGCCGGCAAAGCGGTACATGTTTTCGTGCAGCAGGCCGGAAAACCCGGCCAGCTTGCGCAGGATGACCGTCATCGCCCTTGTCGCGTCGTCGCCCGGCGCCACTGTCGCGGCAAATTGATGGATGGTCTTCGACAGATCCTTCAATGCCAGCCAGCCATCGGGCGAGAAGCGGTCGCGGATCTGCCCGGCGCTGTAGACGGCGCTGTCCAGCGTGCCGATGAGCCCCAGTGGAATTGCCGTCTCGACGTCGATGCCGAACGGCGCGAGATAGTCGCTGATATCGGCGAGCAGCGGCATCTCGGGATCGGATGTCTCGGCCAGCCGCACATGGTAGGCGCGCAGGATGCGCACCGTGTCTTCCGACCGCTCGATATAGCGGCCGAGCCATGTCAGGTTCTCAGCCGCGCGGCTGGGCAGGCTGCCCGGCAAGGTTCGGGTGAAGCTGTCGTGCTCCTGCGGCAGCAGCGTCTCGCGCTCCACCGGCCTGTCGCTGACCACCCACACATCCGCCGCCTGGCCGCCGCGCTGCATGGCGATGGCCGTCGGGTCGAGCGAAAAGCCGACACGGGCAAAGCCGCCCGGCATCACCGTCCAGCCTTCCGGCGTCCGCGCCAGATAGACGCGCAGGCTTGCCGGCCGCGGCTCCAGCCAGCCGCCGACATAGACAGGCGTCGTCGACAGCGTCACCGCTTCCTGTCCGACGAAGTCGCCGCCGTCCCGTTCGATCCTGGCGACCAGTTCGGCCCGTTCCTCGACCGACAGCGCCGACCCGAGCTTGGTCGAGCCGTCGTCCTCGAAGGCAAGCCGCGTCGACAGCGCGGGGCCGATCACCATGCTGTCGATATTGGCGAGCACATGCTCGCGCTCCGCCTCCTGCCCGCACCACCATGTCGCGACGGTCGGCAGCAGCAGTTCCTCGTTGCGCAGGGCGCGCGAGATCTTCGGCAGGAAGGCGAGCAGCGCGCGTGTCTCCATCAGGCCGGAGCCCAGTGCATTGACGGCCGAAACCGCCCCTTGCCGAACCGCTTCGACCAGCCCCGGCGTGCCGATCTGCGAGTCCGGCCGCAATTCGAGCGGATCGGCGAAGGCGGCGTCGAGCCGCCGCCACAAGACGCTCACCGGCATCAGCCCCGAAACCGTGCGCACCATCAGCCTGCCGCCCGAGACGGTCAGGTCCTCGCCCTCGAGCAGCATGATGCCGAGATAGCGGGCGATATAGGCATGTTCGTAGTAGGTTTCGTTCAGCGGTCCCGGCGTCAGGATGGCGACACGGCCGCCGGCTTGCTTGGCCATGCCGATCAGCGCATCGCGGAAGCGGCGGAAGAAGCCGGCCAGGCGATGCACATGCATTTCGCCGTAAATGTCGGACAACGCCCTTGTGGTGGCGACGCGGTTCTCCAGCGCAAAGCCGGCGCCCGACGGCGCCTGTGTGCGGTCGCCAAGCACCCACCAGCGGCCGTCCGGGCCACGACCGAGCTCGAAGGCGCAGAAATGCAGGAAATGGCCGCTGGCCGGCCTGGTGCCGACGACCGGCCGCAAATATTCGGGGCTGGCCGCGATCAATCCGGCCGGCAGAATGCCTTTCTCGACCAGCCGGTTCGGCCCGTAAATGTCGGCGATGGTCTCCTCGAACAGATCGGCGCGCTGGACCAGGCCGGCGCTGATGGCAGCCCATTCCTGCTCCTCGATCAGCAGCGGCACATGCGCCAGCGGCCATTCCCGCTCATTGGCGCCGGCCTTGTCGTAGACGCGGTAATAGACGCCGGCATCGCGCAGGTACTGGTCGGCGCGGGCAAAGCGCTGCGCAAGCTTTTCCGGACCCAGTTCCTCCAGCGCCTCGATGAAGTGGCGCCAGGCTGGCCGCGGATTGCCCGACGCATCGACCATCTCGTCGACGACGCCGTCGATCGGCTGGTAGTGCTCCAGCAGACTGTGGGTCTGCGGCTTGCTTCGCAGCTTTCTGTGATTCCCCTTCGCCATGGCTGATCAGAGTCTTTGCGGCCGCCGAAGGTCAAGGGTCATCGGGAAATCTTCAGAGGCTTCTTCGTTGCGCAGCACATAGCTGGACGGCGTATGGCCACGCGGCTCGAAGCGGGCGAGCCGCCGCGCCTCCGCTTCGTTGCCGTTGACCGGGAACGTGTCGTAGCTGCGCCCGCCGGGATGCGCGACATGATAGACGCAGCCGCCGACCGCGCGGCCCGACCAGCGGTCATAGACGTCGAAGACCAGCGGCGTGTTAACCGGTAGCGCCGGATGCAGGCCCGACGCCGGCTGCCAGGCCTTGAAGCGTACGCCGGCCACCGCGATCTCGCGGTTGTCGGTCACCTTCATCGGCACGACGCGGCCGTTGCAGACGACGGCGTGACGCTCCGGGTTGAGCCCCTCGGTCTTCACCTGCAGCCTTTCGACGGAGGAATCGACAAAGCGCACGGTGCCGCCGATCGCGCCTTGCTCGCCCATGACATGCCACGGCTCAAGCGCCTGCCTGAGTTCCAGCTTGATGCCGGCATGCTGGACCTCGCCGCAGAACGGGAAGCGGAATTCGAGCTGGGCATCGAACCATTCCGGACGGAACGCAAAGCCGTTCAGCTTGAGATCGTCCAGCACATCGAGAAAATCCGCCCAGACATAATGCGGCAGCATGAAACGGTCGTGCAGCGAGGTGCCCCAGCGCACGAAGCGGCCGTCGAGCGGGTTCTTCCAGGCCCGGGCGATGATGGCGCGCACCAGCAATTGCTGTGCCAGGCTCATGCGCGCGTTGGGCGGCATCTCGAAGCCGCGGAATTCGACCAGCCCGAGGCGGCCGGTCGGCCCGTCCGGCGAAAACAGCTTGTCGATGCAGATTTCCGAGCGGTGGGTATTGCCCGTCACGTCGGTCAGAAGGTTGCGGAACAGCCGGTCGACCAGCCACGGCAGAGGTGCCGCGCCCTTGTCCGGATGCGGCACCTGCGCCATCGCGTTCTCGAGTTCATAGAGCGAATCGTGGCGTGCCTCGTCGAAGCGCGGCGCTTGGCTGGTCGGGCCGATGAACAGGCCGGAGAACAGGTAGGACAGGGACGGATGCCGCTGCCATTGCAGCACCAGGCTCTTCAACAGGTCGGGGCGGCGCAGGAACGGACTGTCATTGGGCGTTGCGCCGCCGACGACGACGTGGTTGCCGCCGCCGGTGCCGGTGTGGCGGCCGTCGATCATGAACTTGTCTGCGCCAAGCCGCGTCTGCCGCGCCTCCTCGTAGATCGCCGTGGTCGTCGCCACGCAGTCCTGCCAATTCGCGGCGGGGTGGATATTGACCTCGATGACGCCGGGATCGGGTGCGACACGAATGACGTTGAGGCGTGGATCGTGCGGCGGGCCGTAGCCCTCGATGTGCACCGGCAGTCCGATCGCCCTTGCCGCGTTCTCCGCCGCCGCGACCAGTTCGAGATAGTCCTCCAGCGCCTCGACTGGCGGCATGAACACACAAAGCCGTCCGTCGCGCGGCTCGACCGAAAGTGCGGTGCGCACGGCGCCGCCGATCTCGGTGATCTCCTGTTCGACGCGGTCTTGCTGGCCTGTAACGGCCGTGAAGGATACCGCCTGCTGGCGTCGCGCCATCTCGTCGGCGCCTTCCAGTTCGGCCGGAGCGGGCGGAGAAGCAGAACCGGGCAAGATCGCCTCATGCGCCGGCAATGGTCCGCGCGGCAGCGATGGATCGACCGGCACGATATAGGGGAACTGCGCCGGCGGCACATAAGGCAGCGTGCCGAGCGGCAGGCGGTAGCCGACCGGTGAATCTCCCGGCACCAGGAACAGCCTGCCGCGCCGCGTCTTCCACTTCTCCGAGCGCCAGCGCGGTCCGGACGCCTGGCTGTTCCAGCGCTGGACAGGCAGCACATAGCCCGACGGCTTGGTCAGCCCGCGTTCGAACACCCGCGCCATGCGGCTGCGCTCCTCCGGGTCCTCCAGCTTCGAATTGGAAGGATCGACGTTGTCCGGCAGCTTGCCTTCCTTGAGCAGCCATTCCGCCGGATCCTCATAGGCTTCGCTGACCATCGTCTTGTCGATGCCGAGTTCGTCGGCAATCGCCGTCAGCAGGCTTTCGGCCTGCTTCGGCCCGATATCCGCCTCGCTCTTTTCATGCGCGATTAGCGACGGGTCGCTCCACACCGGCTCGCCGTCGGTGCGCCAGTAGAGCGAGAAGGTCCAGCGCGGCAGGCTTTCGCCGGGGTACCATTTGCCCTGTCCGTAATGCAGGAAGCCGCCCGGCGCAAAGCGTTCGCGCAGCCGGCGGATCAGCGCATCGGCCTTTTCGCGTTTTGTCGGCCCGACGGCGGCGGTGTTCCACTCGGCCGCCTCGAAATCGTCGATCGAGACGAAGGTCGGCTCGCCGCCCATGGTTAGCCGCACGTCGCCGGCCTGGAGTGCTGCATCGACCTGGGCGCCCAGCGCGTCGAGCGCCTGCCAGCTCTCGTCGGAGAACGGCTTGGTGATGCGCGGATGTTCGGCGATGCGGTCGACCCGCATGTCGAAGCCGAACTCGACATTGGCGAAGCTCGCCATGCCGGAGATCGGCGCGGCATTGCGGAAATGCGGCGTTGCCGCGAGCGGCACGTGGCTTTCGCCGGTGAGCAGGCCGGAGGTCGGGTCGAAGCCGATCCAGCCGGCGCCCGGCAGATAGACCTCGCACCAGGCATGAAGATCGGTGAAATCGGTCGCCGTGCCGGGCGGCCCGTCAAGCGCGACGAGGTCGGGCTTGAGCTGGATCAGATAGCCGGAGACGAAGCGCGCGGCGATGCCGAGATTCCTCAGTATCTGCACCAGGAGCCAGCTCGAATCCCGGCACGACCCCTTGCCGGCCGCCAGCGTTTCCTCGGGCGAGAAGACGCCGGTTTCCATGCGCACGATATAGGCGATCTCGCGCTGCAGCCGCGCATTGAGATCGACGACGAAATTGACGGTGTTGGTCGGGCTGCGGTCGAGGGTTTTCAGGAATGCCTCCAACAGCGGCCCCGCCGGTTCCGGCGTCCGGTAGATGGTCAGATCGTCCCGGATCTCTTCGGGGTATTCGAACGGAAACGTCTCGGCCGAGGGCTCGACGAAGAAATCGAACGGATTGTAGACCGTCATGTCTGCAACGAGATCGACCTCGATCTTCAGTTCCGTCACCGGCTCGGGGAAGACGAAGCGGGCCAGGAAATTGCCGTAGGGGTCCTGCTGCAGATTGACGAAGTGATTTGCCGGCCCGACCTTCAGCGAATGGCTGAGCACTTTGGTGCGGGAATGCGGCGCAGGCTGCAACCTTATGACTTGCGGGCCTAAGACGACCGGCCGGTCGTATTTGTAGTGGGTCAGGTGATAGACGGCTGCCAGAATTGCCATGGTGCCCCTGAAGTCGGCGTTTCAAAAGGAGTTCGCTGAACCCTGACACGAATGCTGACCATTCTCCAAGCAGAGATGTTGCGCTGCACCTAAATTAAGCAGCTGTCACAGCCTCACAAACGGAGCGCCGACCGTGGGATTCCGCAGCGTGGCGGCAAGACGTTGCAACGCTGCAGAGCCGAAGGCCGGCGGGTCAGCACCGGGCGCTTTCCGCCGATTTCGATGATCGGCAGCATACGCGATGCTTGGTCCAAAAGAGCTGAAAAGAAAACCCGCCTCGGCGGGCGGGTAGTCGGTGCCAATTAGCACCATAACCAAATTAGTAGCATAGCTGCCGGCACAAAGCAAGAACAAAATGTGGCACCGTCGGCGAAAATTGCCCGATCTCTCGCTTTGCCCTGGAAGCGGGGGGCACCTGCCAATGCTAAAAGAACGCCTGCAACCCGGTCTGCGCCCGTCCGAGGATCAGCGCATGCACGTCATGCGTGCCCTCATAGGTGTTGACGGTTTCCAGGTTCTGAGCGTGGCGCATGACGTGGTAGCCGATCTGGATGCCGTTGCCGCCATGCATGTCGCGGGCCTGGCGGGCGATGTCGAGCGCCTTGCCGCAATTGTTGCGCTTGACGAGCGAGATCATCTCCGGCGCCATCTTGCCTTCATCCATCAGCCGCCCGACGCGCAGGCTGCCCTGCAGGCCGAGCGCGATCTCGGTCTGCATGTCGGCGAGCTTCTTCTGGAAAAGCTGCGTGCCGGCCAGCGGCTTGCCGAACTGCTTGCGGTCGAGGCCATATTGGCGGGCGCGGTGCCAGCAATCCTCCGCCGCGCCCATGGCACCCCAGGAGATGCCGTAGCGCGCCCGGTTGAGGCAGCCGAACGGTCCTTTCAGGCCCGAGACATTGGGCAGCAGCGCATCCTCGCCGACCTCGACGCCTTCCATCACCACTTCGCCGGTGATCGAGGCTCGCAGCGACAGCTTGCCGCCGATCTTTGGCGCCGACAGCCCGTTCATGCCCTTTTCCAGGACAAAGCCGCGAATCTCGTTGTCATGCGCGGCCGATTTTGCCCAGACGACGAACACGTCGGCGATCGGCGCGTTGGAAATCCACATCTTCGAGCCGGAGATCCTGTAGCCGCTCGCGGTCTTTTCGGCCCGCGTCTTCATGCCGCCCGGGTCGGAACCGGCATCAGGTTCGGTCAGGCCGAAGCAGCCGATCCATTCGCCTGACGCCAGCTTCGGCAGGTATTTCTTGCGCTGCTCTTCCGAGCCATAGGCATGGATCGGATACATCACCAGCGACGACTGCACGCTCATCATCGAGCGATAGCCCGAGTCGATCCGCTCCACTTCCCGCGCGACCAGCCCGTAGGTGACGTAGTTGGCGCCGAGCCCGCCATATTCCTCGGGGATGGTGATGCCGAGCAGACCCGCCTCGCCCATCTCGCGGAAGATGCCGGCGTCGGTCTTTTCCTCGAGATAGGCTTCCTCGATCTTCGGAGCGAGCTTGTCGGCGGCAAACGCCGCGGCGCCATCGCGCACCATGCGCTCGTCTTCAGAAAGCTGGTCCTCGATCAGGAAAGGATCATCCCAGACGAATGCGTTCTTGTCGGCGGCCATGGCTCTCGGTCTCCCAAACTCATGCATGTCGTCCAAAGCTTGCCCGCGGGCCTGACCCGAGGGTGTTCGGCAGCTTGGGGATAACGACATGCATCGAAACAGAAATCTTGAAACGCGCGGCTTATCGGCTTCCGTCCTGAAAAAATCAAACGAAATAGCTTCGCCGATCCATGAGCATTGGTGATGGATCATCAATGTCGAGCGCCGCGGTCTGACCTGGCGCAGCCCGGCTCGCGAAATTACTTCCGCTTCAACGCATCCGCCAGCGCGGCGCCGAACGCGCCCTGCTGCGCCGGCCGCTCCGGCTGGCGTTGGGGCGCGGGCGCGCGCGGCACCGGCCTGTTGCCATTGTCGCGCGGCTTGGGTGCGCCGCCGTCGCCGTCCTTGCGCATCGACAGGCCGATGCGCTTGCGCTTGATATCGACGTCGACGACACGCACCTTGACCACGTCGCCGGCCTTGACCACCTCATGCGCGTCCTTGACGAAACGGTCGGCCAGTTGCGAGACGTGCACCAGTCCGTCTTGGTGAACGCCGATATCGACGAAGGCGCCGAAGGCCGCGACGTTGGTGACGGTGCCTTCAAGCTGCATGCCGGGCTTCAGATCCTTGATGTCGTCGATGCCGTCGGCAAAAGTCGCGGTCTTGAAGCCGGGGCGTGGATCGCGGCCGGGCTTTTCCAGCTCCGCCAGGATGTCGCGCACCGTCGGCAGGCCGAAGCGTTCATCGACGAAGACGCGCGGATCGAACGCCTTGAGTGCGGCGCTGTCGCCCATCAGAGAGCGAACGTCGCGCCCGCAGGCCGCAACGATCTTCTTGGCCACGCCATAGGCTTCCGGATGCACCGCGGAAGCATCGAGCGGTTCGCTACCGTTTGGAATGCGCAGGAAGCCGGCGCATTGCTCGAACGCGCGGGGTCCAAGGCGGGAGACCTTCAACAGTTCGCGGCGGCTGGCGAACGGGCCGGCGGCATCGCGATGCGCAACGATCGCCTCGGCCAGCGATGCGCCGAGACCCGAAACCCGCGCCAGAAGCGGCGCTGACGCCGTGTTGAGGTCGACGCCGACGGCATTGACCGCATCCTCGACCACCGCTTCCAGCGATCGGCCGAGGCGGTACTGATCGACGTCGTGCTGGTACTGGCCGACGCCTATCGACTTCGGCTCGATCTTGACCAGTTCGGCGAGCGGATCCTGCAGGCGCCGGGCGATCGACACTGCCCCGCGCAGCGACACGTCGAAGCCGGGAAATTCCGCCGCAGCCGTTGCCGAGGCGGAATAGACCGAGGCGCCGGCCTCGCTGACGATCACCTTGAGCGGCTTCGGCCCGGACCCGGCAGGCATATCAGCCAGCATGTCGGCCACCAGTCTTTCGGTCTCGCGGCTGCCGGTGCCGTTGCCGATCGAAATCAGCTCGACCTTGTGCAGCCGGATGAGCTTGGCCAGTTCGGCCTGCGTGCCGCGGACATCGTTCTTCGGCGGAAACGGATAGACCGTTGTCGTCGCCAGCAGCTTGCCGGTGCCGTCCACCACCGCCACCTTGACGCCGGTGCGGATGCCCGGATCGAGGCCCATCGTCGGCCGCGAGCCGGCGGGCGCGGCAAGCAGCAAATCCTTGAGATTGCGAGCGAAGACGTGGATCGCTTCTTCCTCGGCCCGCTCACGCAAATCGCGCATCAGATCGAGCGTCAGGTGCAGCGACAGCTTTATGCGCCAGGTCCAGCCGGCGACCTCCATCAGCCAGCGGTCTCCCGGCAACTGGCGGCCGATGGCGTAGGCATCGGCGATCATCCGCTCGACCGGTTTCACCGGTGACACATCGTCCGCATCGACCTCGATCTCGAGCGACAGCACCTCCTCGTTGCGGCCGCGCAGCATGGCCAGCGCGCGATGGCTGGGCACGTTGGCCCAGCGCTCGACATGGTCGAAATAGTCAGAAAATTTCGCGCCGGCCTCCTGCTTGCCATCGACGACGCGCGAGCGCAGGAAGGCGCGTTCCTTCATATAGGTCCGCAACTTGCCGACTAGGTCGGCATTCTCGGCGAACTGTTCGGACAGGATATCGCGCGCACCCTCGAGCGCCGCCTTGGTATCGACGACGTCTTCGCTGATGTAGGCCAGCGCCAGCTCGGCGGGCATGGCCGTACGGTCGGCGAGAATAGCTTCCGCCAGCGGGCCCAGCCCGCGCTCGCGCGCGATCTCGGCCTTGGTCCGGCGCTTCGGCTTGTAAGGCAGGTAGATGTCTTCGAGCTCGGCCTTGGTGACGGCCGCAGCGATCTTTGCCTCGAGCTCTTCGGTCAGCTTGCCCTGCTCGCGGATCGAACCAAGGATGGTGTCGCGGCGCGCGTCGAGCTCGCGCAGATAGGCCAGCCGCTCGGCAAGGTCGCGCAGCTGCGTGTCGTCGAGGCCGCCGGTGACCTCCTTGCGGTAGCGCGCCACGAACGGCACTGTCGCGCCGTCGTCCAGCAAGCCGATCGCCGCCGCAGCCTGTTCGGGCCGCGCGCCGATCTCGGCGGCTATGATGGTTGCGATGCGCTTGATGTCGGATGCCATGTCGTACCTGTCGCTGGTCGAAACGAGCAGCGACCATAGGCGCAGAGCACCGATGCGCCAACCGCGACGTTTTCAACCCGGCGAGAGGTCCACAGGAAAGGTCGGCTGTCTGGATCGGATCAGACCATCCGGCCCAGCGCCTCGAAGAAAGAAATCATATCCAGATCGAGCGGATCGTCGACCGGTACCGGCTGCGACGACATCTTTGCGATTACCATTTCGGCTTTCGGATCGATGTAAAGCCACTGGCCGTGGATGCCGATGCCGCAGAAGGCGCCGCTTCCAGCTCCCGTCTGGTACCATTTGTTGCGATAGCGGCCACGCGGAAACAGGAACGCCATCGTGCCGCGTTGCCAGGCCTCGGCGTCACCGCCGGTTTCGGTCGTATCGCGGACCCAGGCTTCCGGCACGACGCGGCGGCCATTGGCCGTGCCGCCTAGACGCATCATCTCGCCGACGCGCGCAAGGTCGCGCGGCGTCACCGAAATGCCGCCGGCGGTGCGCGCCGTGCCTTCCATGTCGACGGTTATCGAGGCTTCGCCGACGGCGCCGAGCGGCTCCCATAATTTTTCGCGCATCAGATCGGCGAAGCGCCGGCCCGACGCGCGTTCGAGCAGGATGCCGAGCAGGTCGGAGTTGGGCGAACGGTAGCGGAAAGTCCGGCCATGCGGCTCGGCCAGGCCCTGCAGCGTCATGAGGAAAGTCGCCAGGCTCTCGGTGCCGCCGCCCGGGTTCCACAGCATGGCGCGGCGATAGCGGGCGAATGCGCTTTCCGGATCGAGATAGGCCTCTTCGAAATCGAGGCTGACACTCATGTCGAGCACGTGCCGCACGCTCGCATCGCCATAGGCCGAGCCGGCGGCTTCGGGCAGGTAGCGGGTCACCGGAGCCTGCGGATCGAAGATCCCCTCGCCGTCCAATATGCCGGCAACAATGGCAGTCAGCGACTTGCTGATCGAAAAGACGATGTGGCGCGAACCGAACTCCATATGCGGCGCGAACCAGTCGCCGACGAATTTGCCGCCCTTAATGATCGTCAGCGCGTCGGTTTCGGAGCGCCTGAGAAAAGCCGCGACAGTCTCCGCGCCGCCTGCAAGAGCAACCTTTTCACCAAGTAGCCCGCCGAAATCCTGCGCCGGCGCCTCGCTGCTGCCCGGCTTTGACGCCACGGCAGCGCTCGGCACCAGTTCGCCGGCATTCTGGAACGACCACCGGCTGAACGGGCTTTCCCGCCAATTGCCGAGCAGCACCTGGTTTCGGGCAAAGCCATACCTGGTTTCGAACGCGGTCTTGCCGGCCATAGGCGCTTCCTTCGGTCTTTGGGTTCTGGGCGAGCGCCGCGGCGATGGCTTGCATGGCCGATCGCCGGAAAAACCCGGCGGCAATGCCGCCGGGTTGGGCCGGGTTACTTCTGCAGTTCGGTCCAGATCTTGCTGTAGATGTCCTGCACCTCCGGGGAACACAGTGTCTGCAACTCGCCGCGCGCCTTGACGGCTTCCGGGATAATCACCTCCGGCGCGTCCTTCATGTCGGCGGGCATGTACTTGTCCGAACCGGCAATGCCGTTGGCATAGCGGTGGAAAGCCGACAGGCCGGCGGCGTTCTCCGGATCCATGATGAAGTTCTGGAACAGCTTGGCGTTCTCGACGTTCTTGGCTTCCTTCAGGACCATGACATTGTCGCTCCAGAGACCAAAACCTTCCTTGGGATAGAAATAGTGGATCTTGGGGTTCGCCAGCCGCTGACGCAGGGCCGATCCGTTCCAGTCGCTCGTCGCCTTGAAATCGCCGGCGCCCATTTTCTCGATGGTGTTGTATTCCATCGCGATCCAGTTTGGCTTCGCGGCAACCAGCGTGTCACGCACCTTCTTCAGCGTTTCCTTGTCGCTGGCGCATTGCGCGCCGCCGACATATTTGGTCGCAGCGAACATGACGTCGTTCATTTCCGGCACGACGTTGACCTTGCCCTTCAGTTCATCGGGCGTGTTGAAGATGATGCCCCAACTGTCCGACGGCCCATTGTAGACATCGGTATTCACCACGATGCCTACAGTGCCCCAGGCCCATGGCACCGAATATTTGCGGCCGGGATCGAAATCGGGATTGGCCCATTCCGGCGCCACGTTCTTGAAGTTCTCCATCTTGCCCGGATCGGTTTCCTGGACGAGGCCTTCCTTGATCCAGATCGGCACGAAGGTCTGTGAGGGCACCGCGATGTCGAAGCCGGTGCCGCCCTGGCGGACCTTGGCCAGTGCCGTGTCATTGGAATCGTAATCGGTGATGGTCACCTTGATGTTGTATTTTTGCTCGAACTTCTTGATCACGTCGGGGCTGGTGTAGTTGCCCCAATTGTAGATGTTCAGTTCGCCGTCGGCGCGAGCCAGGCTCGTAGAGGCGAGTAGCGCCAACCCGATCGCAGCCGCTGTTGTCTTCCAGTTCATGTTCTAACTCCCATTTTCATGCTCAGTCCCGTTTCCTGCTGATGAAGAAAAACAACGTCACGATGGCGACCGACAAGAGCAGGAACACGGTCGAAATCGCGTTGATTTCAGGCGTTATGCCTCGGCGTATCTGGCCGAGCATGTAGGTTGGCAACGTGTCCTGGCCGCCGGATTTCACGAACTCGGTGATGACAACATCGTCGAGCGAGATGACGAAGGCCAGCATCAGTCCGGCCAGGATGCCGGGCCACAGCAGCGGCAACGTGATGCGCCTGAACGTCCGCCATGGCGTCGCGTAGAGGTCGGCAGCAGCGCGCTCCAGCGTAAGATCCATGTTCTCCAGCCGCGCCCGGATCGGCAGATAGGCAAAGGGAATGCAGAACGCCGTATGCGCGGCGATCAGATAGCCAAGACCCGAATAGCCGGTGAATATCTTTATGCGCGAAAAGAAGATCAGCAGCGCCACGCCGGTGACGATCTCGGGCACCATCAGCGGCTGGTTGATCGCAGCATATTTGAAAGTCAGGCCCGGATAGGCTGCCGTGCGAGTTGTCGCGAGTGCCGCCATGGTCGCGGCGATGGTCGCAAGGGTTGCCGCGATGGCGCCGATCTGGAACGAACGCAGCGTGGCGTCGATCACCTGCGTATTCTGCCAGGCCGACTGGAACCATTTGAGCGAGAAACCGCCCCATTCGGAGGTCGAAGTCGCGGCATTGAAGGCATAGACCACGAGTATGACGATGGGCAGGTAGAGCACGACGAAACAGGTCGCGGCGATCGCTGTGAATCCTGGCTGATGCTTAATTTCGAAGCTTCTAGCCATGGCGCATCTCCGACCGACCGGCATTGCGCACATAGGCAAGCAGCGCCACCATGACTATGATCATGACGGCGATCGACAGCGCCGAGCCAAGCGGCCAGTTGCGGCCTTGCCCGAACTGCATCTCGATCAGGTTTGAAAGCATCATGGTCTTGCCGCCGCCGAGCAAGATGGGCGTCACATAGGCGCCGAGCGCCGGGATGAAGACGAGGATCGAGCCAGCGATCACGCCGGGCTTGACCAGCGGGAAAATGATGCGCCGGAGCACCTGAAAGCGTGTCGCATAAAGATCGTAGCCGGCTTCGACCAGCCGGAAATCGAGCTTCTCCATGCTGGCATAGATCGGCAGCACCATTAGCGGCAGATAGACATAGGCCATGCCGATAAGGATCGCCGTGTCGGTGAAGAGTATCTGGATCGGCGCGGAGATGATGCCGAGCTTGAGCAGGACCGTGTTGATCAGACCCTCGTTGCGGATGATCTGCAGCACGGCAAAGGTGCGGATCAGCAGGTTGGTCCAGAACGGTATGGTGATCAGGAACAGCCAGAGGTCGCGCGTCTTCTCGCTGCGCGTTGCCATGAAATAGGCGGTCGGAAAACCAAGCGCCAGGGTGGCGAGCGTGGTCACGATGGCCAGCTTGATCGAGCGCCAGAAAATGGTGACATGGGCCGCGGCGAGCGAAAGCGTGTCGTCGAAGATGTCGCGTTCCATGAACACCGAAATCCACGCCTCCGGCGAGAATTGCCACTTCACGTCGCCGTAAGCGCCGGGCGCCAAGAACGAATAGACCAGCACGATCAGCAAGGGACCGGTCGCTGCCACGAAGATGATCAGCAGGGCCGGCGCCGACAGCAGCCAGCGGTCGCGGATGTCGCGCCGTTCGGCCGCCTTGGCGACTTCTTCCGCGCTCGCCATCAATCCCTCAGCACTTGCGCGGCGTCGTTGCCGATCGATACGCCGACCTTGTCGCCGCGCTCGAAACCGCAGCCTGCGCTGCGCGTGTTCTGCTGGCGCACGGTGAAGGCTTCGCCGCTGTCCAGTTGGACATGAATATGCGTGTCGGTGCCGAAATAGACGATGTTTTCGACGGTTCCGGAAAGATCGCCCTTGCCGCCGGTCAGCTTTGCGTGTTCCGGCCTGACCACCAGGGTGGCATTCGCCTTCGGCTGGAAGCCCTCAGCCACCGTCGCGTCGATCGTCGCGCCGGATTTGAGTGTCGCGCGCGCCTTGCCATTGCCGATGCCGGTGATGGCCGCGGTCAGGAAATTGGTTTCGCCGATGAAGTCGGCGACGAAGCGCTCGGCCGGCTTGTCATAGATGTCCCAGGGCGTGCCGACCTGCAGGATCTTGCCGGCCGACATCACGGCGATGCGGTCGGACATGGTCAGCGCCTCTTCCTGGTCATGGGTGACGAAGATGAAGGTGATGCCGGTCTGGTGCTGCAGCCGTTTCAGTTCGATCTGCATTTCCTTGCGCAGCTTGTAGTCGAGCGCCGACAGCGGCTCGTCGAGCAACAGCACTTTCGGCTGCGGCGCCAGCGCGCGCGCCAGTGCCACGCGCTGCTGCTGGCCGCCGGAGATCTGGCTGGTGCGGCGGGCGCTCAGCGCCTCCATCTTGACCAGCTTCAGCATCTCGGCGACGCGCGCCTTGATTTCGCTCTTCGGCTTGCCCAGCATCTCCAGGCCGAAGCCGATATTCTCGGCCACCGTCATGTGCGGGAACAGCGCATAGGACTGGAAGACGGTGTTGACCGGCCGCTTGAACGGCGGCAGCGTCGCGATGTCCTGGCCGTGCAGCAGGATTTCGCCTTCGCTGGGGAAATCGAAACCGGCGATCAGCCGCAGCAGCGTCGTTTTTCCGCAACCCGACGGCCCCAGCAGCGTGAAGAACTCATTCTCGCGGATCGACACCGAAACCGTGTCGAGAGCGGCGACTTGTGCGTCCCCGGTACCGAACACCTTGCGGACGCCGCGGACCTCGATTGCACTCTTACCCGGTTGATCCGGCACGCATTACCCCATTGTCATGTCCGCTCTTGATGGCGGATCCAGTTCCCATTTCGATTGTCAGCATATGCCGGTCGGCTTGGCAACCGTGCATCTGAATCTCGGTTCAGGACGCAAGCTCCGTGCCATAGTCGGTGTCATCATCAAACCTGATAAGTGATCTTGCCGCCGCAGATGGTGCTGACCGGATGCACCTTGTGCAGCAAACCCGGTTCAGTTGCTTCGATATCGGCCGACAGCACCACCAGATCGGCCAGATAGCCTGGTTTCAGCCGGCCCTTACGGTGCTCCATGAATTCGGCATAGGCACCTTCGACCGTATAGCCGGCAAGTGCTTCCAGCAGCGAGAAGCTCTGGTCGGGGTCGCCCGCTGCCCAAGGCTTGCGCAGCACCGCCGCCTGAACGCCCAGGATCGGGTCGACCCGCGACACCGGCCAGTCGGAAGCGAAGACGACATGCGCACCCGCCTGCTTCAGCGTCCGCCAGGCATAGCTCAGCGGCCATCTTTTGCGACCGATGCGCGAAAGCGTCGGCTCCAGCGGGAAGTCCATGGCGCCGGGCGGGTGCGGCGGCTGCATCGAAGCGATGACGCCGAGTTCGGCGAAGCGTGGCACGTCGGCGGCAGTGGTCACCTCGATGTGCTCGACCCGGTGCCGGCTGTCGCGCCTGCCGTTCTTCCGCTGCGCCGCCTCGTAACCGTCGAGAACCGCGCGCACCGCGCCGTCGCCGATCGAATGCACGGCGATCTGCAGGCCGCGCCGATCGGCCTCCACCGCCACCTCGGCGAAATGCTCGGGCGTAAACAGCGGCTCACCGCGCCAGCCCGGCCGGTCGGCATAGTCGTCGACCATGACCGCGGTCCAGCCTTCGAGCACGCCGTCATAAAACATCTTGACCATGCCGGACGACAGCCATTCCGACCGGTAGGCGGAAGCCATCCTCGACGCTTTTTCCAGCATGTCCAGCGGCATGAAATTCTTGAAATGAAAAGGTATCTTGGTGCGGCAGAGCAGCCGCCCTTCCTGCTCCAGCCCGGCAAGCAGCTCGAGCTGGTAGAGATTGCCGTCCATGTTCTGGATCGAGGTGATGCCGTGGCGGGCGCACCATTCCAGCCCGCGATGCAACAGGTCGCGATCGGCCGCGACTTCGGCGGCGGAAGGATACGGGTCGGGCTCTCCGCCTGTCGCAAGGCCGAGCCGAACGCGGTTCTGCCCGGAAAGCTCGAGGATCGGCCCGAACGCCTCGCCCTCGCGCAATTCGCCGGCCGCGAGGCCGTCGGTGCCCATGACGATCTCGTTGCCGGGACCGAGTTGCTTGCCGTGCAGGATGCCAGCCAGCTCCAGCGCCTTGGTGTTGGCCCACATCGTGTGGTGATCGGAAGCCGACATCGCGAACGGCCGGTCGGCGATAATGCGGTCGAGATGATGGCGGGTGACCGGCTCTTCCTTCGAAAGGATAGTGTAGTCGACGCCTGCCCCAAGCAGCAATTTGGCGTTCGGCCGTGCGTCCGCATAGGCGCGGATCGCGTCGCTCATCGCATCGAAGCCATGCACGCCCTGAAGGTGAAGATTATCCAGTTCGGCCGCGCCGCCGAAAAGATGCATATGCGCTTCGATGAAGCCCGGCACCACCGACCTGCCTTGCGCATCGATGACCTTCGTGGCCGGCCCTTTCAGCGCCTCGATGGTACGGCGATCACCAACCGCCAGGATGTTGCCGTCCTTTATCGCCACCGCCTCGGCCGTCGGATTGCCTTCGTCCATGGTCAGCACACGGGCATTGGTGACGATCAGGTCGGCATTTGAACTCATGATTACCCGCGGTTCGGTTGCGCTGCCGGCAGGCTAGACGACCGGCTGCCGGGCCAGCAAGCCATGGCTGGTTGGCCCAGCGCCTTGTGAAAGGCAGTGCAGGACGGTTAGGGTCGCTGCGTATCACCACGGAATAATTTCATGAAGACTGTTTTTTCGCCTCTCCATGCCGGCCATTCCGGCAATGTCGAATTGATCGCCGGCGCCATCGTGCCGGCTTTTGAAAAGCCTTCGCGCGCCGAGTTCATCAGGGCGCGGGTGGAGAGCGAGAAGCTCGGTCCGATCCTGCCGCCGGAAATCCACGACCTCGCCGCCGCCAGGAAGGTGCATGCCGGCGACTACGTCGATTTCCTGCCGACCGTGTGGCCGCTCTGGGAAGCGTCGGGCCGGACCGGTTCGGCCATTCCGTTCACCTGGCCGACGCGCGGCCTGCGCGGCGACGTGCGCCCGAAAGGCATCGACGCGCTGCTCGGCTTCTACTCCTTCGATGGCGGCGCCACGTTCGTCAAAGGCACATGGGATGCGATCAAGTCGTCCTATGACGTCGCGCTGACCGCCGCCGCGCTGGTCAAGGCCGGTGAGCCTTCCGCCTTCGCGCTCTGCCGCCCGCCGGGGCACCACGCCGGCGCAGCCTTCATGGGCGGCTATTGCTTCATCAACAACGCCGCCGTCGCCGCGCAGTGGTTTCGCGACCATGGCGCCGCGCGCGTTTCGATCCTCGACGTCGATTATCACCACGGCAACGGCACCCAGGAGATCTTCTACCGCCGCGGCGACGTTCAGGTGCTGAACCTGCATGGCGATCCGATGACCGAATATCCGTTCTTCCTCGGCCATGCCGACGAACGCGGCGAGGGCGACGGCGAAGGCTTCAACGACAATTATCCGATGCCCTTCGGCACCGGCTGGGAGGTGTGGAATGCCTCGCTCGAGGACGCTTGCACGAGGCTTTTGGCTTATGCTCCCGACGTCGTCGTCGTTTCACTCGGCGTCGACACGTTCGAGAAGGACCCGATCAGCCAGTTCAAGCTGAAAACGGGCGACTACCCCAGGATCGGCCGCCGCATCGCCAGGCTCGGCCTGCCGACGCTGTTCGTCATGGAAGGCGGCTACGCCGTCGAGGAGATCGGCATCAACGCCGTCGGCGTGCTGACTGGCTTCGAGGACCGCTAGAACCGCCGGTGCCTGCAATCACATGGCAGCGCGTGGCAAGCGGTGCCGCCGGCCTGACCGACCGCTTCGCCTGCAACGGCACGCGCTGGCCGGGTCCGCTATCTTGTTGTTGGACCATGATGTTTTTCCAGAATGCGTTCGCCCTTTGCGAAATGATGATCTATTTTTTGAATCCTTGGCTTGAGGGGCCGATTCATCGGAAGAACAAACGCATTTGAGCCTGGGAAAGCATTTATGAACGACGACACACCGGAAAGCGAAAGCGCCTCGGCGCTGGCGCCGTTCCGGCACGGCATCTTCCGGGCGGTGTGGTCCGCCAGCCTCGTCTCCAATTTCGGCGGCCTCATCCAGGGCGTCGGCGCCGCCTGGATGATGACCACGATCGCCACCTCGTCCTACCAGGTGGCATTGGTCCAGGCCTCGACCACCTTGCCGATCATGCTCTTCGCGCTGCTGGCCGGCGCCATCGCCGACAGCTTCAACCGGCGCAAAATCATGCTGATCGCCCAGATCTTCATGCTCGTCGTCTCGGCTCTTCTGACCGTCTTCACCTATCTCGACCTGATGACGCCGTGGACGCTGCTCGCCTTCACCTTCCTGATCGACAGCGGCACCGCGCTCAACAGCCCGTCCTGGCAGGCTTCGGTCGGCGACATGGTGCCTCGCACCAAGGTGCCGGCGGCGATCGCGCTCAACTCGATGGGCTTCAACCTGACGCGCAGCGTTGGCCCGGCGATCGGTGGCATCATCGTTGCCGCCGCAGGCGCCGCCGCGGCCTTTGCCGTCAACACACTGAGCTATGTCGGCCTCATCGTCGTGCTGGCCCGCTGGAAGCCGGAACTGCCGGCATCGACCTTGCCGCGCGAGACGCTGGGCGCCGCAATGGGCGCCGGCCTGCGCTACGTCGCCATGTCGCCCAATATCGGCAAGGTGCTGGTCAGGAGCTCGGCTTTCGGCTTCAGCGCCGGCGCGGTCCTGGCGCTGCTGCCGCTGGTCGCACGCGACGTCGTCAAGGGCGATGCCTTGAGCTACGGCATCATGCTCGGCGCTTTCGGCATCGGCGCCGTCGGCGGCGCGCTGACCAGCGTCAGGCTGCGGCAGCTGCTGTCCAGCGAAACCATGGTGCGCATGGCATTTGCCGGTTTCGCCGTCTGCGCCTTTAACGCCGCCGTTAGCAATCATGCCTGGCAGACGTCGCTCGGCCTGCTGGTCGGCGGCGCCTGCTGGGTGATGGCGCTGTCGCATTTCAACGTCACCGTGCAGATGTCGACGCCGCGCTGGGTGGTCGGCCGCGTGCTTTCGGTCTACCAGACCGCGACCTTCGGCGGCATCGCGCTCGGCAGCTGGGTCTGGGGCGTCGTTGCCGACGCGCATGGCGCCGAAGTCGCCCTGATGGCGGCCAGCGTCGCCATGCTGGCGGGAGGCGCCATCGGCCTGCTGCTGCCGCTGCCGCAGCAGGCGGTGCTCAACCTCGACCCGCTCAACCGTTTTCAGGAGCCGCATCTGGCGCTTGATCTCAAGCCGCGCAGCGGCCCCATCGCCATCATGATCGAATATGTCATCCGTAACGAGGACGTACCGGAATTCCTCGCCACCATGGCCGAGCGCGGCCGCGTCCGCCGCCGTGACGGCGCCCGCAACTGGACGCTGGCGCGCGACCTCGAAAATCCCTCGATATGGATCGAGCACTACCACACGCCGACCTGGGTCGAATATATTCGCCACAATCGGCGCGCCACCTACGCCGACGCGGTCATCGGCGAGCGTATAAGGGCCCTGCACAGCGGCAACGAGCCACCGCGCGTCCGCCGCATGATCGAGCGCCCGACAACGGCCGGCACGGCGCTGGTGATGCCGAAAGGACCGATCGAGCATTAATGGCTGGCGGTGCGTCCAGTTGAACGAGCAAATGAAATTGCGGCGCCTGGCCCAATCCGCGAATGCACGAACAGGATGGCCATTGTGGAGAGACGGTTATATCAGTTGATGTGACTATGACCACTAAGGGGAGACGATGCGTTACATACGTCCGCTTTCAATTGAAGACGCCGCCGGCCTGTTGGCCGGTTCAGCCGGCACGGCCGCCATTCTCGCCGGAGGCAGCGACCTCTTGGTGAGGATGAAAGGCGGCTTCATCGAACCCGACCTGATCGTCGACATCAAGGCGATCGAGGGCTTGAGTGAAATCAGGGAAACGCCGGAGGGCTTCAGCATTGGTGCCGCGGTCCCCTGCGCCGTGTTGGGAGAGAACGCGGCCCTGAACAAGGCATGGCCCGGCGTCGTCGAAGCGGCAAAGCTGATCGGCTCCAAGCAGGTTCAGGGACGCTGCACCATCGTCGGCAATCTGTGCAACGCCTCGCCGGCCGCCGACAGCGTGCCGGCGCTGGTGGCCGCTGGCGCCAAGGCGGTGGTCGTCGGCCCGGGAACCAGGCGCACGATTGCCGTGGAAGCGGTGCCGACTGGGCCGGGCAAGACCTCGCTGGCCAAGGGCGAGATCATCGAGGCAATCCTGCTCGACAAACGTTTGCCGCGTTCGGGCGATGCCTATCTGCGTTTCATTCCGCGCACGGAGATGGACATCGCGGTGGTAAGCGCCGGCGTGAACCTGACGCTCGACGAGCAAGGTCGCGTCAAATCCGCCCGCCTGGCGCTGGGCGCCGTGGCGCCGACGGTGGTTCTGGTCGAGGAGGCCGCCGAGGTTCTCATCGGCTCCAAGCTGGACGAAGCCACGCTGGAGAGGCTCGCCAAGGTCTGCTCGGGCGCCTGCCGCCCGATTGACGACAAGCGCGGCACTATCGAATTCAGACGGAAAGTCGCGGGTGTGCTGGCCAAGCGGGCCGCCATGACCGCCTATGCACGCGCAGGAGGCAAATGATGGCTGGTGTGGCAGTATCAACGACAATCAACGGCGACAATGTCGAGTTCCTTTGCCAGCCGGACGAGACGCTGCTTGACGTCCTGCGCGATCGCCTGGGGCTGACGGGCGCCAAGGAAGGCTGCGGCACCGGGGACTGCGGCGCCTGCAGCATCATCCTCGACGATCGGCTGGTGTGCTCGTGCCTGGTGCTCGGCGCGGAGGCCGAGGGCCGGCACGTCGAGACCATCGAGGGCATGGCGCATGGCGACACGCTGCATCCGCTGCAGCAGAAATTCCTCGAGCACGCCGCACTTCAATGCGGCATCTGCACGCCGGGCTTCCTGATCGCGGCGAAGGACCTTTTGGCCAAGAACCCCGACCCGACCGAGGAGGAAATCCGCTTTGGCCTCGCCGGCAACCTCTGCCGCTGCACCGGCTATGACAAGATCGTGCGCGCCGTCCAGGACGCCGCCATCGTAATGAAACAAGCGTGATGAAGGGAGCCTGACGATGAATTTCGATCCGCGTTATTCGGGACGCAGTTTCACATCTGTCGGCACGCGCCCCATCCGTCCCGACGGCGTCGACAAGGTGACGGGCCGCGCGCGCTACGGCGCCGACTTCAACGTGGCCGGGCAACTGGTCGGGCGCATCCTGCGCAGCCCGCATGCCCACGCCGTGATCCGCAAGATCGACATCTCGAAGGCGCAGAAGCTTCCGGGCGTCAAGGCGGTGATAACGGCCGCCGACCTGCCGGACCTCACCGACGGCGATGCCGCCATGTACGACATCCTCGACAACTGCATGGCGCGCAAGAAAGCGCTCTATGACGGCCACGCCGTGGCCGCGGTCGCGGCGGTCGATGCCCGCACGGCAAGGCAGGCGCTGAAGCTGATCGAGGTCGACTACGAGGTGCTGCCGCATGTCACCGATGTCGACGAGGCGATGAAGCACTCCGCACCCCTGGTCAACGACGCCATCTTCACCGAGGGCCTCGAGCAAAAGCCCGTCAAGCCTTCCAATGTCACCAAGCGCAGCCAGTTCGGCCATGGCGACATCCACCAGGGTTTCGGCCAGGCCGATTTCGTCGTCGAACGCTCCTTCAAGACCGAGCAGACGCACCAGGGTTATATCGAGCCGCATGCCTGCGTGGCCAATGTCAGTTCCGACGGCACCGCCGACCTCTGGGTCTGTACGCAAGGCCATTTTGTCTATCGCCAGCACTGCGCCCAGCTGCTTGGCATGGAGGCCTCTAAGCTGCGCGTCACCTCCTCGGAGATCGGCGGCGGTTTCGGCGGCAAGACCCATGTCTGGGCCGAGCCGGTGGCGCTGGCGCTGTCGCGCAAGGCCGGCCGGCCGGTCAAGCTGGTGATGACGCGCGACGAGGTGTTCCGCGCCTCCGGCCCGACCAGCGCCACCTCGATCGATGTTCGGATCGGCGCCCGCAAGGACGGCACGATCACGGCGGCAGAGGCGACGCTGCGCTATAGCTGCGGCCCCTATGCCGGCACGTGGGCCGAGATAGGCGCCATGACCGCCTTTGCCTGCTACAAGCTCGAGAACGTCAAGACGGTCGGCTACGAAGTGCTCGTCAACCGGCCCAAGACCGCGGCCTATCGCGCGCCGTCGGCGCCGATGGCGGCGTTTGCGGTGGAAAGCGCGGTCGACGAGCTGGCCAAGGAGATCGGCATGGATCCCGTCGAGTTCCGGATCAGGAACGCGGCGCAGGAAGGAACCAGATCATCTTACGGCCCGGTATACGGCCCGATCGGCATCGGGCCGACGCTGGAGGCGGTGAAGAACCATCCGCACATGAAGGCGCCGCTCGGCAAGAACCAGGGCCGCGGCATGGCCTGCGGCTTCTGGTTCAATTTCGGTGGCCAGACCTGCACGGACCTCAATATCGGCATGGACGGTTCGGTCTCGCTTGCCGTCGGAACCGTTGACGTGGGCGGTTCACGCGCCTCGCTGTCGCTGGTCGCGGCGGAGGAGCTCGGTATCCCCTATGAGCAGGTCAAGGCGGTGGTCGCCGATACGTCCAGCCTCGGCTACAACGACATGACGGACGGCAGCCGCGGCACCTTCTCGTCTTCGATGGCGACGATCTCCGCCGCCCGCAACGCCATCAAGGTGTTGCGGGAACGCGCCGCGCAGATGTGGGACATTCCCGTCGACGACGTGGTGTGGGAAGAGGGCCGCGCCATTGCCAAAGGCGCGACGCACGGCAACCTTTCGCCGCTGTCGCTGAAGGAGATCGCGGCCGCGTCAGGAAAGACGGGTGGACCGATTGCCGGCCATAGCGAGCTCGTCGCCGACGGCGCCGGCGTCTCCTTCGCCACCCATATCTGCGATATCGAGGTGGATCCCGAGACCGGCTCCACCAGGGTGCTGCGCTACACCGTCGTCCAGGACGCCGGCAAGGCGGTGCATCCGACCTACGTCGAGGGGCAGTACCAGGGGGGTGCCGCCCAAGGCATCGGCTGGGCGCTCAACGAGGAGTATATCTACGGCAAGGACGGGCGGCTGCAGAACCCTGGCTTCCTCGACTACCGTATCCCGGTCTGCTCGGACCTGCCGATGATCGACACGCAGATCCTCGAGATCCCCAACCCCAACCATCCCTACGGGGTGCGCGGCGTCGGCGAGACCTCGATCGTGCCGCCGCTGGCGGCGATCGCCAATGCGGTGTCGAACGCGGTCGGGGTGCGCATGACGCACATCCCGATGTCGCCGCCGCGGATTCTGGCGGCGATCGAGGCTGAACGGGAAGGCTGATGGTCGAGGTGACGCTCTGGGGATCGCTTGGCGCGCTCGCCGGAGGCAAGAGCAAGGTCGAGATCGAGGCGAAGGATATTCGGGAGCTGTTCAGGAAACTGGCTGAACAATATCCCGGCCTCGAGCCCTACATCGATCGCGGTATCGCCGTCGCCATCGACGGGACGATCTATCGCGACACCTGGTCGAAGGAACTGCCGGAAGGCGCGGAGATTTTCCTGCTGCCGAGACTGGCCGGGGGATAAGTGGACAACCGCGTCCCTAGCATCGACGACCAAGACTTGGCCTAGGCTCGAGGAAGATCTCGGCTATCCACGAGAATTCTTGGCCGGTTCCGCCGGCGAGTTTGGTTCGTTTTCGATGACTGCTTCTGTGTCGATGACAGACATAGAAGCGAGCGAGCTACACGTCAGGTTTGGGCGGGATGCTGATCTGACCCAAAGCCGCTTCTCGCAAGATTGCCGTCGGCAATCGGTGGCGAGAAGCGGTCATTCACTAATGACCTGTTTGCGGCCAAGAGCGGATATTTTTGCATGAACAGCTAGTGTCATGATGCCGGGTTCGCCAGCCCTTCCATCAGCGTGCTTAAAGCCGCATCCAAGGGGGCCGATCCGACTTTCTCTGACACCAGGAGCCCATCGATCGCAAGCATGGTCATACCATGGATGAGCCCCCACCAGGCTGCCGCCTGACCTTCTATCGGCCGCTTGCGAATGCTCCCCGCGGCCTGGCCGCGCCGGAGGATTTCGAGCGCTACATCGAAGACCGCGAGCGCCCGGTCATTGAGATGCATCCCTGCGGCTTTCTCCTCCCCCGCGCTGAACATCAGGCGGTAGAGAGCCGGGTTGTCCGTTCCGAACGCGACGTAGGCATGAGATACCGGAGTGATTTCGTCGCGCAGAGATTTGGGCGTCTTGGGCTTGGCCGCCGATAGACACTCCCGCAGTCGGTCGAAGCCAATCATGGCGAGCTCCGCAAGCAGCGCGGCTTTGTCCGGAAAGTGCTTGTAGGGTGCCGCGTGGCTTACGCCCGCGCGGCGGGCGACTTCGCGCAACGTGAACTGCCAGCCCTTCTCCTCCCGAAGCATATCCAACGCCGTTTCGATAACCGCACGACGGAGGTCACCGTGGTGATAGGGGCGATCGGGTGCGTCCCGCATGATACCTCAAAGTTTCTTGTGGTTACATTGTTGACAGTGACTACTTAAGCGCCTATGTAAGGGCATAAGTTTCTCTTGTCTACATTGGAGTGGACCATGAACGCAACCGCAAATACCACCGACGCTAATCGGCTGTGCAGTCTCCTCGCGGCCCAGCGTGCTGCTTTCCTGCGTGACGGAGCGCCTTCGCTGGCGCAGCGACGCTCTGATCTGGCTAGGTTCAGGGCCACGTTAATCGGGCACCGCAAAGCGATCGAAGATGCCATCAATGCCGATTTCGGGCATCGCTCGAGGTATGAGACGGCGATCATGGAGGTTGGAGGGGTCGCCGAGGGAACGAAGTATTTGATCCGCAACCTTCGCAGCTTCATGGCGCCTTCCCGCCGCCACGTTGCTCTGCACATGCGAATGGGCAACGCCCGCATTGAATACCAGCCGCTTGGCGTTGTCGGCGTCATGTCGCCCTGGAATTACCCGGTAAACCTGTCGCTGATGCCGGTTGTCACGGCCATCGCTGCCGGAAACCGGGTGATGCTGAAGCCCTCAGAGTTCACGCCCGTAACAAATGCGCTGCTCGCAAAAATGTTCGGCGAGATATTCTCCGAGGACCAGTTCGCGATCGTGACCGGTGATGCGGCGGTAGGGGCGGATTTCACTGCCCTGCCGTTCGATCACTTGGTCTTCACGGGGAGCACCGCAGTAGGGCGATCGGTGATGAAGGCCGCAAGCGACAACCTCGTTCCGGTTACCCTCGAACTCGGAGGCAAGTCGCCTAGCATCGTTGCCAAGGGCCACGACCTCGACCAAGCGGCGACTTCAATTGTCTACGGAAAGCTGCTCAGCGCCGGACAAACCTGCATCGCTCCGGACTACGCACTCATCCACGAAAGCGAAGTTGACGCGTTCGTCAAGGCATATGACCGGAAGGTGATGTCCTTCTATGCTGACGGTCCGACGAGTGAACACTACACCTCAATCATCAACGCGCGGCACTATGCCCGGCTACAGGGCCTCACCGACGATGCCCGCTCCAAAGGAGCGCAGATCATAGAGGTTGGCAATCGGCCCGGTGAGGCGTCTCTGCGCCCCAACACGCTGGCGCCAACTGTCGTGCTCGGAGTCACAGACGACATGCGCATCGCTCATGAGGAAATCTTCGGCCCGGTCCTGCCGATTTTTCCCTACCGCGACGTTGAAGAAGCGATTGCCTATGTGAACGCCCGGCCTCGGCCGCTCGCGCTCTACTACTTCGGTGCCGATGACGAACACCGGCGCAAAGTGCTGAGCCGAACAACCTCAGGCAACGTCACTATCAACGGGACGATCATGCACATCGCCCAGGATGACTTGCCCTTCGGCGGCGTCGGGGCCAGCGGCATGGGCGCATACCATGGCATCGAAGGCTTCCATAACCTCAGCCACGCCAAGGGGATCTATGAGCAGGGCCGTTGGAACCTCTCCAACCTTCTGCGCGCGCCCTTCAGACAGCCGATCGATACCATCCTCAACGTGATGCTCCGGTGACCAGCATGCCATCATTAAGTCAAGCTCGGGAGCATCCGAACATGACCAATGACACGTCGTTGCCGCTACGCGGCTCATGCGAATGCGGCGCCTGCTCGTTCGAGGTGCATACCTCGCCGAAAGCCAGGTTCCGGTGCCACTGCCTGATCTGCCAGGCGTTCAACGGCAAACCGTTTGCGGATGTGGTCGCCGTTCGCGGCACGGATGTCGTGCTGAAAAACGCCGGCAATATTTCGTTCAAGAAATACCGCCCGCCTCCGAACTTCAATCGCGGGGTCTGCCGGACTTGCGGCAAGCCCGTTGTGGAGGTTGCGGGCGTCGGGCCGTTCAAGGTGATGTTCATCCCCGCCAGCAATTTCGAGCCCGAGGCCCGGCTGCCGCCGGTTCGGTTCGACATGTTCTATCACCGTCGAGTGCTGGATATGCCCGATAGCGTGCCCAAATACAGCGGCTATTTTGCGAGCGAGTGGGCGGTCGGGAAACTTATCATAAGTGGCTTGTGAAATGGAAAGTCGATCTGTTTGGCGAGGCGTTACCCGATTGCTCCCCTACGCCAGCAGCGAGGCCACGCCGGCGGCAGCTTAGGGTCCCGGACGACAGTACGTTTGAACGCCTTGATCCTGCTAGTTGAGAAAACCCTCGGCTATCCACGAGAATTCTTGGCCAGTTCAGCCGGCGAATTCGGCTCCTTTTCGATGACTGCTTCCGTGTCAATGACAGTCATGGAAGCGAGCGAGCTTTGTGGCCATAAGCGGACTGGCAGCTTCTGGCTGCGCATCTTCAAGGGTGGACATTCAAATCGGCGCAGGCGTCTTCGCGACCTGATACAGGAGCCCTGCCGACATCCTTAGGAGGAAGCTCGGACTGAATCTCACCAGCGAGACGGGCAAGGGTGCTGTGTGCGCCGGTTCTCCAGCCGGGCTCGCAAACGAAACTACTTCATTGGCATTCCCGCGGCCACCAGATCGGCCACCTGTCGATCAATCACTGCAGGATTGGTATGGAAAGTCATATCGCGCCACCGCGCGGCCTTAAGCCACGGCTGCATGGCAAGCGCCTTGAGGGCTTCACTGCGTGCATCGTCAGTTTTTCCAAGATGGACATCGTTGATGGCACGTAGCAGCGGAACAGTGATCATGAAGTCTGAAGCCTTCGTGATCAGTGCAGCAGATTCGGCGTACTTTTCGATATCCGTCAGGGCATTCGCCTTCATCACGAGATAATAATCGGCGAAGTTTGGATCGTTCCTGAGCCCGTATTCTGCTCGCTCAATGGCCTTGTCTGTCAGGCCGCTGAAGCGGGCTGCTGATGAAAGGTCGCCGATGAGAAACGCGTCTCCGGGCGAAAGCGCAATCACCTCATCAGCCCTACGCAGAGACAGATCGAAGTTGCCCTCATGAGCGCTGACGTAGACGGATGACCACAAGCAGCTTTTTCTTGCGTCGGGTCCGAGGTTTGCCCGCGGAAGAACCTTTGCTTCCAGTTCGGACGCCATGCGCCAATGTTCGTCAGGCTTTTCGTCAAAGCCGAGGCCGGCCGCCAAGACGTGATCCCAAGCCAGTCCGCACGATAGCAGCGAGGAGTCGGGAAATTTGGCCAGGCCCTCAAGAATTATGTCCGTCGCCTTCACCAGGCTCTCGGGCGTGAACTGCCCAAAAAAGAAATTGGAGCGAAGGAAGAAGTCGTACTCTTCAAGATCCGGTGTGTCCTTTTCCCAGACCTTCTTGTATTCGCTGTCGTACATTTTTCCGCGCTGGCCACCAAGCGTCCCAATGATGCGTTCGATCGCCTCGTCCTGAATCACAAGGGGATTGCTTCCAGAGCGATCGAACTTTTCCGCCCAGAGATTTTCGCCTGTGCGCGCGTTGATCAGCTGCGCGGTGATGCGCACCCGGTCCGTCTCCTTCCAGATGCTGCCCTCGATCACGTAGGCCGCGTTCAACTCTTGGCCGATCTGGCGGACATCGGTTGGCTTGTCCTTGTAGACAAAGGTAGAGCTACGCGAGAGCACCTTAAGTTCGGTGACGCCTGCCAGCATCGAGATCAAATTGTCTGTCATGCCGTCGCTGAAATACTCCAGCTTCGGGTCGCCGCTCATGTTCTTGAACGGCAGAACCGCGACGGTCGGGATACCACCCTGGCCCATATCGCGCTTTGTTCCATAGAACTGCCACCACGCCAGGACCGCCGTGACTGCTAAGACCAGCACCAGGAAGCTCGCCACGACTGGCAGCCGCGACCGGCTGCGGCGCGCGCGCCTGGGGCTGGCCTTGCCGCCGATCGTGACACGGTATGCCTCCACCGGCTCCGCGATGTTCTTGACCTTCAGCAGGCCCATCGACTGAAAGCCGAAAGCCAGCTTCTTCTCAACCTCGCGCGCGACCTTTGCAGACACCCAGATGCCGCCAGGCTCGGCAAGTTGTTCCAGCCGCGCCGCGATATTTACGCCCTCGCCAAACCGATCGTCACCCTCGATAATCACCTCGCCAAGATTGACGCCGATGCGCACTTCCACGCGCTGGTCTTTCGGCAACGAGGCGTTTCGCTCGGCCAGCCCACGTTGCAGCGAAACCGCGCACTCCATCGCCTCGACGACAGAAGAAAACTCCGCCAGCAGGCCGTCGCCCATCAGCTTGAAGATAGTGCCATGATGACGCGCCACTGTCGGTTCGAAAAGTTCCTTATGACCGGCGCGCACCCGTTCATGCGTACCCGCCTCGTCGCGCTCCATCATGGCAGAATATCCGACAACGTCAGCAGCAAGGATGGCGGCGAGCTTGCGGTCCATTTCGGAGCACTCTGTCGGCGGCCAACCTCGGAGACGAGGTGGCAAACCCTCCCGGTTCCAATCAGTTTCGCCTATCAGGACCTTACCCGCAAGCGGCTGCTGGTTGCGAAACGACTTGATTTGGGCCGGAAGCGTCCGCTTTTAGGGCGCTGCACTGTTCACCTCAATCACAGCTCTCCATAGCCTTCAGCGCTTCGGCGCGGGACGGTTTGTCCGCGATGCGTCGAACAGACGCGTAGAACCTTGGATAGTCGCCGGAACACAGGTCGAACAGGTGAAGAAATGCCGGAACCTGTTCACCGTAGACTGAGGTCGCAGCAAGCTTTGCGTTGTTGATCGGCTGTTCGAACCAGGCGTCGTAGCCCCGGTATCCGGCCCAGCGCCTGTCGCGCATGTGCCGGTAGCGCATCCGTAGCCTGTCGATCGTGGCCGCCTTGGCGGCTGCCATCTGCCGCGGAGTACGGGGACTTCCATAGACCTGGCCCAACTCGTCGCGCGTTTTCGCCACCAGCCCGAGAAAATCGGCGCTGCGCTTGCGATTGGCTTCGTAGCGGCGCAATCCGGCCCGATCGCCGGCGGCGCGGAGCCATTTTCTTGTGCCGGTGGTTTCGACGGCAACCGCGAAAGCCTCATTGAATGCGGAATCGCCATCCACATAGATGCGCTGGTGCGCCAGTTCATGGAAGACAAGGCTTGCGAGGTAGGTGTCGTCCTGACGGAGCATGGTGCTGAGCAGCGGGTCGCTGGACCAGCCCAGTGTGGAATAGGCGGTGATGCCGGTGACATAGACGTCCAGCCCCTGTCTCTGAAGCTCGATAGCGCTTTCCGTCGCGGATTTCCGGGAGAAGTAACCCCGGTAGGGAACGCAGCCGAAAACCGGAAAGCACCATGTTTTTGGCGCGAGCGAGAACTGCGGCGCGGCAAAAACGGCCCAGGTCACCGCATCCCGGTGGATGTCGACATAGCTGCGGTAGCTGCTGTTGTCGGGCAGTGACAGTTCATCCGTCGCAAACCGTCTTATGGCGCTCGCCGACGTCAGCTTGCTGCGCAATGCCTCAGGTGTCGAAGGATCGCGGATCAGTTTTCCAACATTTTTGCGCGCCGCCATGATCTCCACATGGCCCTCCAGCGACTGCGCATAGTAGGAAATGCTTGTGCAGCCGCTCACCCCGAACGCCATGGTCAGCGCGGCCAGTATTCGAAGAACGCGCCTCACCGTTTGCCCACCGCCTGCTTATCTCCCCAAAGGAGCTCTTGCTCTCACAGGCGCACCGATTTTCGTCAAGAAGACACCGGCCCAAGTTACCGCGCTCAGTCGCCCGCCCAGACAATCGCACATGGCGCTCCCCCACTCCGTCTCGGCTTCGCCGAGCCACCTCTCCCCCACATTCGTGGGGGATGAGGAAACCTGGGCTTTCCGAGGTTGCGACCTTGACGATTATCGATTCCTCTCCCTCATGAAATGGGGGAGAGGTGGCTCGGCGAAGCCGAGACGGAGTGGGGGTCGGCGCAGTCCCACGCGATTGCCCTGTTACGGCTCCAGCGTCGGCTCCGTATTCACCTCCAGCGCCTCCTCCGCCTCGTCCTCCTCGCCAAGCACCCCGCCTTTCACTCCCAGCGGGCGGCCTATCCAGATCGGGTCGACCAGATGGTCGCGCTTGGGGTTGGTGGTGTTGGGGTGGATGAGGATGCTCAGGCCGCCATGGTTCAGCATCAGCCATGGAACCAGCGAAGCGAAAATCTCGGTGGCGAAGGAGACCTGGTACATGGCCTGCTCGTGCGGACCGACCGGCTCGTCGCGCCAATTGCCCAGGCGCACGCGGAAACGCTCGCCGATGCGCAGGCGCAGCCATTCGGCATGCTGCCGCTCTGCCTGCCGGTCGTAGTAGATATGCGCGTGATAACTGGCAATTTCCGAAAGCGGCCTTGGACTGGCGGCGTCTTCGTTCACCTTAGTGCTCTCCTTCGATGCCTATCGCGGCGGTGATCAGGGCGGTCTTGGTCGGAAAATGCCGGAACGGCGCTCCCGACGACACCCCGGCCCTTTTGCCGGCCTCGCGAAAGCGGACCGTCTGCATCCGGCGTCGACGGACGGGAAGCGGACATCCAGTCCCCTACGACTCGTCCCTCACATCGCGCAAATTAGACACAACGCGGCGGTTCTGCGACCTGCAGGCGGTGTCGGGGCACTCGCGGACGAGCCTGTCCTTGCCGTAGCCCTTGGCCCACATGCGATTGCGGTCTATGCCGCCGGCGGCGAGGTAGTCCATCACCGCATCGGCGCGCTTCTGCGACAGCGCCGTTTCACTTGCGCCGGGATCGTCGGCGAAACCCTGCAGCTTGAGCAGCCAGCGCGGATGCTTTGCCAGCCAGGCGATCTGGGTGTCGAGGGTGGCCTTGGCGACGGAATCGAGCGCGGCCGAACCTTGCGTGAAATAGGTGCGGCGGCCGACATTGAGGATAAAATCCTCCTCGCTGCCCGGCTGCACGTTCTGGAAGCCGGCAACCTCGGTGTTGGTGACGTCGGGCGTGGGAGGGGCCAGCGTGTTGTTGGTCGAGCAGGATGCGGCCAGCAGCAGCAGGCCGGCGGCGAGCAGCCGGCGCGTGTTTTCAATCATGCGGTTCATGAGGCGCCAATCATTCGACAGTGGTGGAAGCGGGCGCCTGGTCGGCGATGTGCGGCAGGACCTGCACCGCGGTGCCGATCGGACAGCGCTGGTAGAGGTCGATGATGTCTTCCGGGAACATGCGGATGCAGCCGCTGGAAGCGTCGGTGCCGATGCTCCATGGCTCCAGCGTGCCATGCAGGCGGTAGCCGGTGTCGGCGCCGTCGCGGTGCAGATAGAGCGCGCGCGGCCCGAGCGGATTGTTGAACGCGCCGCCTGCGATCATGTCCGGTAGCTCCGGCCTGCGCTTACGCATTTCGGGGGGCGGGACCCAGTCCGGCCACAGCGCGCGGCGGTCGATCGTCGCGCGGCCGTACCATTTGAAGCCTTCCTTGCCGACGCCGACGCCGTAACGGATGGCGGTCTTGTTTTCCATGATGACGTAGAGGAAGTGGTGACGGGTATCGACCACGACGGTGCCGACCGGCTCGCTGCTGAAATACTTGACGATCTGGCGATGCCATCGCTTGTCGATCTTGGCGAAGTTGGTCTTGCGATAGACAAAATTGTTGTCGCTGGCGGTACCGGCGAAAAAGGATTTTGCCGCCGCGGCTTGAGCAGTATTGCTGGTTGCACCCACCGCGACCAGCGCCAGGCCGCCGAGCACGACACCCCTGCGTGATAAAACCATCGGCAATATTCCCCCATGCCTAAAGCCTGACGGACCATAGTTGAGAATTATTTCGCCTCAAAGTGGAAAATGCTGCGTTGCTTCGGTCCGCCGGAAGCGGATCGTCTGCTTTTAAGGCGCTGCACCACGGCGGCGGCGAGCCGACACCGAAGGCGATCGACGACGGGCGCCAAGAGCCGTACCTGACCCTATGTTCCCTTCACGATTCTCGGTTTAGTCGGTCGGCGGGATTGAGCCGCGCTCTCGAGGCCCAAGGCCAACCGCTTCTCGTCTTCGATGGCGCGATCGACTGCCTCAATTTCCTCTTGGAGCACCTTCAGCTCGGCTCCGTAGCTGGAGCCGTCGCTGTCCCCGATCTGAAAGCCACTTGCCCGCATTGCATCACGAGTATGGTGCACGTTACGGACTCCTTCGCGTCGAGTCGCGACCAAGATTTCCCTGAACTCTCCAAGACGTTCAACGTGATTGCGAGCCATTGCGTTCTCCTATTTCCTCGTCATCGTCGCCGACGGCTGTTCAGAACGGCTAAAACTTACGGAGATACTCTCGACAAAGGATGAGTGCGGAAGCTCAAATTTGAACGTCTTGCAACACCTGAAGCGCGGCAGGCGGAAATTGGCTAGAACGCAACCGATCTCAGACCAGGTGCTAGACTCTTCGGCCGAGCGCGTCTGCGGCTCGGCGCGCTTGCTCGTCGGCTTGGTGGTCCATCGAGTTCCCTTTCTGGATCGCGAGGGTCCGTTCCGACCACAGAGCGACGCTGGTCTCAATATCCGAGATAGGCGCCAAGCAGCCACTCAGGTTTCGGTCTGCGAAGGTCAATGTCGGTCTCTCCAGACGTTGGCTCCCCCCTGTCCTACCCCTCGCCCGACAGATCGCGCCGCGCCTTGTCGAGTTCTTCGGCATAACGCCGCATCAGATGGCCTTCGGTCAGCAGCCCGACGACCTTGCGGTCGGTGAAATCCTCGACCACTGCCAATTCCTCGGCGCCGGCGCGCTGGAAGGTCTCGGCCGCCGACTCCACGTTCATGCTCGGCACCAGCACAGCATCCCTAAATTTGGCGAAGGACTTAACCGGCATCTCGTCATCCGACAAATGGCTGTGCAATTCGGCGACGATCAGCACGCCGGCATAATGCAGGTCGGCGTCGACCGCGATGACGCGCTGCGAGGCACCGAGCGGCACCTGCTTGCGGAATTCCGCAAGCGTCGTCGAGGCGTCGATGGTGCGGACATCCTTTCGCATCATCGAGCCGACCGTCAGGCTGCGCATCCAGCCGACATCATGGGCGCTGCGGATGGTTTCGCCGCGCAGGTGGAAGCGCCATGTCGAGAAGGAATAGCCGAACGTTTCGCGCACCAGGATCGCCGCCATCAGCGAGGCGGCCAGCACTACGCCGGTCAGCGTCAGGTCGCGGGTCGATTCCAGCGCCAGGAAGGTCATCGTCAGCGGGCCGCCGACGACGCCGACGGCGAGCGAGGTCATGCCGACGACGGCGGCGACGGCCGGGTCGATGCCGGTCGCCGGCGAGACGAACGCCATCGCGCCGGCAAACATCTTGCCGAGCAGCGCGCCGAGGAACAGCGAGGCAAAGAACAGGCCGCCGCGGAAGCCGGAGCCGAGCGAGATCGCCGAAGCCGCCAGCTTCAGCACGAACACGCTGGCCACCACGGCCAGCCCGTAATTCATCGCGAATTCGCGGTGCAGCGCACCATGGCCGCTGGACAGGACCTGCGGCGTGACCAGCCCCAGCAGCCCGACCATCACACCGCCGATGGCTGGGCGCAGCGAGGCGTCGATCGACAGCCGGGCAAAGACGCGCTCGATCAGGCTCACCAGATGCATGATGGCGATGGAAGCACTGCCGCCCAGAAGCCCGAGCAGCATGAACGGCAAATACTGGCTGACCGTCAGCGCCGGGAGGCCGGCGAGCTCCAGCGGAAACGGCACGCCGCCGAACACCTCGGCGGTCAGCGAGGCCGAGATCGCGGCGGCCATAACCGGCGCGACATTGGCGACCGAGTAGATGCCGATGACCAGCTCGAAACCGTAGAAGGCGCCGGTCAGCGGCGCGTCGAAGGCGGCGGCGATCGCGCCGGCGGCACCGCAGCCGACGAGGATGCGGACATCGTTGCGGCGCAGCCTGAACAAGCGCGCCAGCCGCGACGCCAGGCCCGAACCCACCTGCGTATAGCCGGCCTCGAGCCCGACCGAAGCGCCGAAGCCGCTCGAGATCATCGTCTGCCCGGCGATGATGAAGGTATCGGTCAGCGACATGCGGCCGCCATAAAGCGCGTTGGCTTCGATCGGATCGACCGGCGTGCGGAACTTCCGCTTTCTCAGCCAGATCACCGATAGCCCGAGCAGGATGCCGCCGATCGCCGGTATCAGCGCCTGCTCCGGCCTTTGCAGCGAAAACATCGCCGAAAGCCGACCGCCGGGCTGAACGCCGAACATAAGCCCATGCAGGACCTGCACCAGTCCGCTCATGCCGGTGACCAGCGCACCCGCCATCACCCCGACCACGCCGGCCAGAATGACGACGGCAATGCCGCGCGCCTCGAGCAGCGGGATCGATCTGATCAGCACCGCGCGCAGCCGGCGGGCGTAAACTTGCGGTTCGTTTCTGGAAAGCACCAGGGCGGCTCGCCGATATTCGTGCGGAGTGGAGCCTGATACGCCGGGTAACATCGCATGGCAACAATGGCGGCCGCCAAGCTGTCATGCCTGCGTGATGCTGCGGCGATAAAGCCCATCTTCAGCTAGGGGAACTGCGTTGACGTAAACGTCAACCCGAAGCTATATGCGCCGGCGGCCGTGGCTGTAAAAACCAGGCAAGCGGCTTCGGCCAGGTCGAAGCGCCCCAGATCGAAGCGCCCCAGGTCGAAGCGTCGAGGCGCGACAAACGCAACCAGACGAGGAGAACCGCCATGAGCGTTCAGGAGATTGCCGACAACATCAGGTCGCGCGTGGCGAGCGCCGGGTTCGATCGCTCGGTGAAATTCGACACCGGCAGCGACGGCGTTATCGTCATCGACGGTGCCGATGTCTCGACCACCGATGCGCCGGCCGATTGCACCATAAAGCTGTCACTCGACGATTTGGACTCGCTGATATCAGGCGATCTCAACCCGACCATGGCCTTCATGTCCGGCAAGATAAAGGTCGAAGGCGACATGAGTGTCGCCATGGCGCTCAGCCAGCTGATCGGCTGATCGCTTAAGGCGAGACAAGCCGCCGCGCGACGGCGGCGGCTTGATTCAAAGCGTCAGGCGGCGAGCGGCAGTCTCTGCGCCTTCAGCTTGCGCCCGGCCGCCTTCAGCGTGCCTTGCGCGCCGTCGAGCGCGCCGACAACCAGTTCCCGCGCCAGCAGGCGGTGCCGCTCGTAAGGCCCCGGCATGGCCAGCGAGCCGGTCTTTGCGGCCGAAAACCCGAAGCGCTCGTAATAGGGCGCGTCGCCGACCAGCAGAATCGCCGCATGGCCAAGCCTCTCGGCCTCAGTGACCGCATGGCGCATCAGCGCCGAGCCGATGCCGGCATTCTTGAGCGCCGGGTCGACCGCAAGCGGGCCGAGCAGCAGCGCTGCCTTGCCGCCCTCTCCCAGCACCACGTCCCACAGCCGCACGGTGCCGGCAACAGTGCCCGACGCATCGCGCGCGACAAAGGCCAGACCCTCCGAAGGCCGGCGGCCGCGCCGCAGCTTTTCCGACGACTTCTTCCGGCGCTTCGGCCCCATGGCGCGATCGAGCAAAGCTTCGCGAGCGCCAACGTCGGCGGCGGTTTCGGCAGTGATGACAAAAGCGCCGGCAATCTCCTCCCTCGAGGGGGAGATTCCTGCGGCGCCTTCAACAATGAGATCTACAACGTCCATTTCCGCGATCCTTCACGAGCGGATTGTTCCACAGGCGAGCCTGGGCGGGCGACAGGCGCCCACCTGGGATGATCTGATCGGTTCTTTCGAACCGTCAGATCACGTAGGATCGGAGAGGCTCGAAGCCGTTGAAGGCGACCGAGGCGTAGGTCGTCGTGTAGGCGCCGGTGCCCTCGATCAGCACCTCGTCGCCGATGGTCAGCGAAAGGGGCAGCGGGTACGGCGTCTTTTCGTACATCACGTCGGCCGAATCGCAGGTCGGGCCGGCGAGTACGCACGGCGCGGTCTCGGTGCCGTCATGCGCCGTGACGATCGGATAGCGGATCGCCTCGTCCATCGTCTCGGCGAGACCGCCGAACTTGCCGATGTCGAGGAACACCCAGCGCACATTGTCGTTGTCGGCCTTCTTCGAGATCAGCACGACCTCCGACTTGATGACGCCGGCATTGCCAACCATGCCGCGGCCCGGCTCGATGATCGTCTCGGGGATGGCGTTGCCGAAATGCTTCCTGAGCGCCGAGAAGATCGCCTGGCCATAGGCCTGCGCCACCGGCACATCCCTGAGATAGCGGGTCGGGAAGCCGCCGCCCATATTGACCATCTTCAGCACGATGCCTTCGTCGGCCAGCGTCGCGAACACCTTCTTGGCGTCGGCGAGCGCGCGGTCCCAGGCCGTCAGGTCGGTCTGCTGCGAGCCGACATGGAACGACACGCCATAGGCGTCGAGGCCGAGCGCCCTGGCATGGCGCAGCACGTCGACCGCCATCGCCGGCACACAGCCGAACTTGCGCGACAGCGGCCATTCGGCGCCCTCGCCGTCGGTCAGGACGCGGCAGAACACGCGGGCGCCGGGAGCGACGCGGGCGATCTTCTCGACCTCCTCGACGCAGTCCACCGCAAACAGCTTGATGCCGAGCTGGTAGGCGCGCTGGATGTCGCGCTCCTTCTTGATGGTGTTGCCGAAGGAGATGCGGTCCGCCGGCGCACCGGCGTCCATCGCCATCTCGACTTCGGCAACGGAAGCGGTGTCGAAGGACGAGCCCATCGCAGCAAGCAGGCGCAGGATTTCCGGTGCCGGGTTTGCTTTCACCGCATAGTAGATCTTTGAATCGGGAAGCGCCTTCTCGAAGGCGCGGAAATTGTCGCGCACGACGTCGAGGTCGACGACGAGGCACGGGCCGTTCGGACGTCGGGTGGCCAGAAAGTCAAGGATGCGCTGGGTAGCCATCGGGGTCTCTCCATCAGCGCCTTTCGGCGCGCACAAAGGCTTGCGGACGCGGGCTCTCGGCCTCGCGAACACGCGGTGGACAAAGGCGGGACGGAAATCCATGGAACCAGCCGGTGGAGACCCCGGAACCATGAAGCGCCGTCTCGCGGCGGTGAACCTTGGCCTTGCCCGGCCTCGGTTCGCTTTGTCTGCCTTGGCTTGGATGGGAGACCCGTCCGCACTGCCGGCAATGAAGGTGTGCCTCTTCAGTAACCCCGGTCTTTGGACGACCGGCAGAACACCAGAAAGGCCCGCACCGTCGTTGCTTCAAGGTGTCCTCGGTTGGCGGTTGGCCGCTAAACCGACTGGAGGGGTTGGCTCCAGTTACCTTACCGATTGCCCTCACCATTCGAGGATCGGCGGACACCCACAGGCACGTGCGACTTTGGGCAAGCGCGATATAAGATCGAAAGATTTCACAATCAATAAAAATCGTATGGCAGGTTGTAAAATTTGTGGCATCGAACAATGCTGCGGCAACCAGAAGAACAATGCTGCGGCAAGCACATCCGGATATCGAACGCATGACAGGCACTCGCGGCCCGCTGAACGCTTTTCTCGACCTTGATCAAACCCCTGTAGCCAATACGAAATCCGGCCCGCTTGCCGGCTTGCGGCTTGCCGTCAAGGACATCTTCGACGTCGCCGGCTACCGCACCGGTTGCGGCAATCCGCAGAAATACCGGGAGGCTTCGCCGGCCATGGCGACCGCGCCGGCCGTCCAGGCGCTGCTTGATTCGGGTGCGCGTTTCGTCGGCAAGACGCAGACCGACGAACTGGCGTTTTCCCTGCTGGGATTGAACGCGCATTTCCCGTCGCCGGTCAATCCGGCGGCACCCGATCGCGTCACCGGCGGTTCATCCTCGGGTTCTGCCGCGGCGGTTGCCGGCGGGCTTGCCGACATCGCCACCGGGTCCGACACCGGCGGCTCGATCCGTGCGCCGGCGAGCTTCTGCGGCCTGATCGGCCTCAGGACCACGCATGGCCGCATTCCGCTCGACGGAGCCATGCCGCTGGCGCCTTCGCTGGACACGTTCGGCTGGTTCGCCAAGGATATCGTCACCTACGAAAAGGTCGGCACGGTGCTGCTCGGCGACGATCCGCATTCCCACGAACTGAGACGCCCCGTCGCCCTCGCTGCGCTGGACGGCCTCGTGCTTGGCCCGCACGAGGCCGACGAATATCGCGCCATGCTCCGCAGCGCCGCTTCGGTGCTGGGCGCGCCGCGCAGCGTCGGCCCGCTGTCTCATTCCACCGACGATCTCTATTGGTGCTTCCGCAAGCTGCAGGGCTATGAAGCCTGGCAAAATCACGGCGCCTGGATCGCCGGCGGCGACCGCATGCTGGGACCCGGAGTCAAGGAGCGTTTCGAGCACGGCGCGACTATCCACGCGGCAACCGCGCAACGTGAAACGGAACGTCGCGTTTCGTTTCGCCGCGAGCTTGCCGGCCTGCTTGGCGAGGACGGCGTTCTTGTGCTTCCGACCGTTCCGGGTGCCGCGCCGCTCAAGGCGGCGTCATTCGACGATTTGCAGACCTATCGCGAGCGCGCGCTGAGACTGCTATGCCTTTCCGGCCTGTCCGGTTTTCCGCAAATCACGCTGCCGCTCGGCAAGACCGGCGGGGCGCCGTTCGGTCTTTCGCTGCTCGGCCCGAAGAACAGCGACCGGCAGTTGATTACACTCGCCGCCCGCATCCTTTCGGCCCACCAAGGAGGCGCATGACATGGATACGCTGACCCGCATGCGTGCCTTCATCGACGTGGTCGAGGCCGAAGGCTTTTCGGCGGCGGCGCGCAAGATCGGCCGCTCGAAGGCGCTGTTGTCGAAATATGTGCGCGAGCTGGAGGACGAACTCGGCGCGCTGCTGCTCAACCGCACCACCAGGCAGTTCTCCCTCACCGAGGCCGGCCACACCTATTACCGGCGCGCCTCGGAGATCGTGCGCGAGGTCGACAGCCTTGCCGATGCGGTGCGCGAATCCTCCGGCGACGTGCGCGGCAGGATCAAGCTGTCGGCGCCGCGCACCTTTGCCGACGCGCCGATCGGCCAGTCGCTGATCGATTTCGCCAAGCAGCATCCCGACATCGTGCTCGACATCCATCTCGACGACCGTTTCGTCGATCTGGTCGAGGAGGGTTTCGATCTCGCGGTGCGCATTTCGCGGCTGGAAAGTTCCTCGCTGATTGCCAGACGCCTGGCGCCGTTTTCGGTACGGCTTTGCGCGTCTCCCGAACTGATCGCCAAGCATGGCATGCCGGTCAGGCCGCAAGACCTTGCCCGCGTGCCTTGCATCATCGACACCAATGGCCGCTGGCTCACCAACTGGCCGTTCAAGGGCGACGGCGGCGATACGGTGAGCGTTTCGGTTTCCGGCCCGATCGAGGTCAACAGCCCGATGGCGGCAAGGGCCGCCGCCGTCGCGGGATTGGGGTTTTCCGTCCTGCCGGATTTCATCGCCGCGCCCGACATCGAAAGCGGCAAGCTGGTGACTGTGCTGGATGACCGCATCCTGCCCGGCGGCGGCATTTTTGCCGTCTATCCGCACCGGCGCTATCTGCCTGCAAAAGTTCGCGTTTTCGTCGACTTCCTGGTGCAGTGGTTCAAGACGCTGGACAACGCATGAGCGTTCAGCCGCGTTGCGGTCCCATTTTCGCCCGCTTTCTGGTAACTGTCGACAATTCACCGAAGCCGATTGAATCGCGACCGAGAATGCACCTGAAACGGCAAGCAATGATGCTGGCTTCGGCCTTGACCGCGACGTTTGCCGCCGTCGGACCGGCTGAGGTGCATCCCCACGTCTTCGCCGAGGCCCGTCTCGAAGTGGTCCTCGGCCCGGATCACCAAACTGTGAAGGCATTGCGCCATGTCTGGCGCTTCGATGATTTGTTTTCGAGCACGGTGATGATGGAGTTCGACAAGAATTCCGACCTGAAACTCGACGACAAGGAGCTGAAGGATGTCGCCGACACGGTCCATGCCTCGCTTGCCGAATTCAACTATTTCCAGCTCGTCACCGTCGACGGCAAGGACGTGGCAATGACCCCGCCGCCGCATCTGATGGCCAATTTCGACAATGACCAGTTGATCATCCTGTTTGAGTCCGAACCGAAGGTGCCGATCAAACTGAGCGGCAAGATAGATATCGGCGTCTACGACCCGACCTTCTACACCGCGATCGATTTCACCGAGGATGCCAATCTGCAGGTCGATGGCTTGCCGCCGACCTGCACCAGCAAGGTTGTCCGCCCGAACCCGGACGAGGCGATCGCCCAGAACCAGAAGACCCTGACCGAGGCCTTCTTCAACGATCCGACAGGCACCGACATGAGCAAGATCTTTGCCACCAAACTTGAACTGACCTGTCAGCCGGAAGGATAGATCCAGTGACCAAACCGTCCCTGCGTTTGGCATTCGGTCTTCTGGCCGTCGCCCTTGTGATGACGCACTTTCTCGGCTCCGCCCACGCCCAGAGCTCACTCGGCATCGGCACCAATGACGGCATGGCTCCAACCGCCACCGGCCCGTTCGCCCACATCCTGATGTGGATCAATCTGCGCCAGCAGGAATTCTATCATGCGCTTGCCGGCGCGATGAAGGCGATGCGCCAGGACGGCAGCAAGTTGTGGCTGCTCATCGGCCTGTCCTTTGCCTACGGCATTTTCCACGCCGCCGGCCCCGGTCACGGCAAGGCGGTGATCTCGTCCTACATGGTGGCCAATGAAGTGGCGCTCCGGCGCGGCATCATGTTGTCCTTCGTCTCGGCCCTGCTGCAGGCGCTGACCGCGATCGTGGTGATGCTGGTGGCCTATTTCGTGCTGCGCGGCACTGCTGTGTCGATGACAGACGCCGCATGGTTCCTCGAAATCATGAGCTATGTCTTCGTCACTCTGTTCGGCGCCTGGCTGCTGTGGCGCAAGGCCGGCCCGGCCATCCTTCGCCTGTTCGGGGCAAGCCCCGGCTACAGCCTCTCGGCTGCCCATGCCGGCCATTCACATGCCGGCCATTCACATTCCGCGCATACCCATTCCGCGCATGCCCATGCGGCACATTCCCACACGCTTCAGGCCCACGATTATCATGACCATGCGCATGACCATCACGATCACGGCGCCCACGACCACGCCCATGCCGCGCACGATCACCACAGCCATGCCGCGGGCGAGGTCTGCGAGACCTGCGGGCACTCGCATGCGCCCGACCCGGCGCTGCTTTCCGGCGATCGCTTCGATTGGCGCACGGCCTGGTCGGCGGTGGCTGCCGTCGGTATCCGCCCCTGTTCCGGCGCGCTGATCGTGCTGAGCTTTGCGTTGCTCAACGGCCTGTGGTTCGGCGGCATCCTGTCGGTGCTGGCCATGGCGCTCGGCACCGCAATCACCGTCTCGGCCCTGGCGACACTTGCAGTAACCGCGAAGAACTGGGCGGTGTATTTCGCCGGCGACGGCCGCATGGGCAACCGCATCCATTCCTTCGTCGAGATCGGCGGCGCCGCCTTCGTCTTCCTGTTCGGCCTGCTGCTGCTCTCGGCCAGCCTGACTGGCGCCTGACCTCGTTGCGTCCGATCAGGGCGCGTTAACTAGGGATCTTGCCACCCAACTCGTCCTCGATATGGACGCGGATGATTTCGTCGAAGCTCGTTTCGGCGGCGAAGCCAAGCTTCCTCGAGCGCCGCGCCTCGAAGCGTGTCGGCCAGCCCTTGACGATCGCCCAGATCGTCTCGTCGGGCTCCTCGCGGATCAGTTTCACCGCCTTGGCGCCGCCAACGCGTTCCAGCGCTTCGATCTGCTCGCCGACGCTGACGGCGACGCCCGGCATCGTCAGGTTGCGGCGCGGGCCAACGGCGCTGCCGTCGATCTGAGCCGCATGGATCAGGAAATTCACCGCCGAACGCGGGCTGGCGTGTGTGTGGACGACCGAGCGCGGCACCGGCAGGATCGCTTCATGGCCGCTCAGCGGCTCGCGGATGATACCGGAGAAGAAACCTGAGGCCGCCTTGTTCGGCTTTCCCGGCCTGACGCAGATGGTCGGCAGCCTTATGCCGATGCCGTCGAAGAAGCCACGCCTGGTATAGTCGGCAAGCAGCGCCTCGCCGATCAGCTTCTGCGTGCCGTAGGAGGTCAGCGGCGTCGGGTGGAACTCGTCCGGAATGATTTCGGGAAACGGCGCGCCGAACACGGCGATCGACGAGGTGAAGACGACGCGTGGCGTATAGGCGGCCAGCCGGACGGCATCGAACAGCGCCCTCGTGCCGTCGAGATTGACGCGGTAGCCGAGATCGAAATTGGCCTCCGCCTCACCTGACACCACCCCGGCGAGATGGAAGATCACGTCGGGCCGCGGCGCGACCAGATTTGCCGTCCCCCCCGGTGCCGCAAGGTCGCCGGTGTGGACGCTGATGTCGACGCCTTCGAGGGCGGGCGCCTGCGGCGGCACGATGTCGTGAAGGTCGAGCGCGGCAATCTTGCGGCCGCCGAGCGTCCCGTCCTTGGCCAGCCTGGCGATGAGCTTGCGGCCGACCATGCCTGCCGCGCCGGTAATCAGAATGCGCATGTCACTTTCCCTTTTTGCGCTGGCTGCGGCTACGCAGCCAGAACACGACGAAGATTGCCACCATGAAGATCGCGGCGACGACGCCGGCAAGCACCGTCGAGACCTTGCCGACAACCAGCATCACGGTTGGAAGATAATAGGCTGCGATGCCGAACAGCAGCAAAACCCAGGCGGCGCCGATCGCCGCATTGCGGGTGTCGCGGTCCATCACGTGACCCGAAGGTGGCAGGAGTTCATGTCGATCGTTGCCAATGCCAGGAACTCCCGAAGTCAGTGATAATGGCCGCGGTGCGGTGCCGTGTCATGCGCGTGCCCGTGCTCGTCATCATGCTCATGGCTGTCGGCACATCGGCCGAATTCCGGTTCGACCGTGGCATGGGCTATGCCATGCTCCGCCGCAAGCCGCTTCTTGATCGCGCTGACCGCCATATGCGCATCGACGCCGTCATCGAGGCAGGCATGCAATGTCGCCATGTTGCTGGAGCCGTCGAGCGACCAGACATGCATGTGATGCACCTCGCGCACGCCCTTCACCGAGCTTTCGATGTCCCTCGCGATCAGGTCGCGGTCGAGGCTTGCCGGCACGCCCTCGAGCAGGACGTGCGCTGCCTCGCGCATCAGCGACCAGGCCGTGGACAGGATCAGCAGCGAGACCAGGATCGACAGGATCGGGTCGATGGGCGTCCAGCCCGTCGCCAGGATCACCAGCGCAGCAATGATCGCCGCCGCCGAGCCGAGCAGGTCGCCGAGCACGTGCAGGATGGCACCGCGCATGTTCAGGCTGCCGCGGTCGCCGCCATGCAGCACGTAGAACGAGCCGAGATTGACCAGCAGGCCGGCGATCGCCACGACCAGCATCGGCCCGCCGAGCACCGGAACCGGCGCTTGCAAGCGGCCCAAAGCCTCGTAGACGATCCACAGCGCGATGACGAAGATGGCGATGCCGTTGGTGTAGGCGACCAGCGTCTTGACCCGGCCGAAGCCATAGGTGAGGCGCACGGTGGCCGGCCGGCTTGCAAGATGAAAGGCATACCAGGCAAGGCCGAGCGCGACGCAGTCGGCAAGCATATGGCCGGCATCCGCCAGCAGCGCCAGCGAGCCGGTGAAGATGGCGCCCAGCGTCTCCGCAACCATGAAGCCGGCGGTCAGGCAGGCAGCGATCAGCACGCGCTTCTTGTCGGTCGAGCCATGCACATGCCCGGCGCCGTGGCTGTGGCCGTGGCCTTGCGAAGCGTGGTCGTGGGTATGCGCCATCTATGAGCCCCTGCTAGAGCCTGATCCATCCCGGCGGAACCGGGATGGAAGCTCTATCTTCTTGTTTGACCATGATCTTATCCGAAAACCGGCGTCCACTTTTCGGGATCATGGTCAGGCGCCGAACTCGGCGCGAAAATCCTCGAGCCGCCGCCTCTGCTGGCCATCGCTGTCGAAATTAGCCGGATCCAGCCACGCCTCGTAGGCTCTGCGCAGATCAGGCCATTCCTTGTCGATGATCGAATACCACGCGGTATCGCGGTTTTCGCCCTTGACCACAAGATGCTGACGGAAAATGCCCTCGAACTTGAAGCCGAAACGTTCCGCGGCGCGCTTCGACGGCTCGTTGCGGTTATTGCATTTCCATTCGTAGCGGCGGTAGCCAAGCTCGTCGAAGACATACTTCATGAACAGGAACTGCGCTTCGGTCGCGGCCGGCTTGCGCGAGATCAGCGGGCCCCAATAGATGTTGCCGATCTCGATGACGCCGTAGGCGGCGTCGATGCGCATCAGCGTCTGGCGCCCGGCGACCTTGCCGCTGGCCTTGTCGATGACGGTAAAGAACAGCGGGTCATCGCTGGCTTCGGCCTTGTCCAGCCATGGCTGGAAGTCGGTGCGGGTCTGGGGCGGGTAGTCGAACAGCCAGGCGAAGCGATCGCCGGCATCGGCCACCGACGAGGCCTCGAACAGGCCGTCGCCGTGCTTTTCGGCGTTGAGCGGCTCCAGCCTGACAGTGCGGCCCTCCAGCACCTTGCGTTCGGGCCGCGGGCGCGGTTGCCAATTCTTGAGATTTTCCGACACCGAAAACTCCAATCCGTTTGACTTTTGCGGGCGGACGCTCACAAAAACGCACGCTCGCTGAAAGAACCACACGGACGGGAAAAATGCTCCACACGATTTCGGCCTTCGATCGCCTCGGCGAGGAAAATGCGTTCGCGGTGCTCGCGCGGGCGACATCATTGGCCCACCAGGGCCGCGATATCGTCAATCTCGGCATCGGCCAGCCCGACTTCAAGACGCCGCAGCATATCGTCGAGGCTGCGATCAAGGCGCTGCGCGACGGCCATCATGGCTACACGCCGGCCAATGGCCTGCTGGCGACGCGAGAAGCGGTGGTACGCCGCACGCTGGCCACCACCGGCGTCGAAATCTCGCCGGAAGCGGTGATGATCCTGCCCGGCGGCAAGCCGACCATGTTCGCGGCCATCCTGATGTTCGGCGAGCCGGGTGCCGAAATTCTCTATCCCGACCCCGGCTTTCCGATCTACCGCTCGATGATCGAGTTCACCGGTGCTGCCCCCATCCCGGTGCCGATGCGCGAGGAGAACGGCTTCGCCTTTTCCGCCGAGGAGACACTGGCGCTGATCACCCCGAAGACCAGGCTGCTGATCCTCAACTCGCCCGCCAATCCGACCGGCGGCGTCACCCCCCGCGACGAGATCGAAAAGCTGGTCAGGGGGCTGCAAGCGCACCCGGACGTCGCCATCCTCTCCGACGAGATCTACGATGTGATGACCTATGACGGCGAGACGCATTGCTCGCTGCTCGCCTTCCCCGAAATCCGTGACCGGCTGATCGTCCTCAACGGCTGGTCGAAGACCTGGGCGATGACCGGCTGGCGCATGGGCTGGTCGATCTGGCCGAACGGCGACAAGGGCGCGCATCTCTACGACAAGGTGCGCAAGCTGGCGGTCAATTGCTGGTCCTGCGTCAACGCACCGAGCCAGTATGCCGGCATAGCTGCCATCGACGGCCCGCAGGACGACGTCGACAGGATGATGCGCGCTTTCGACCGCCGCAGAAAGGTCGTGGTCGAAGGGCTGAATGCCTTGCCTGGCGTTTCCTGCATCACGCCGAAAGGCGCTTTCTATGCTTTCCCCAATGTTTCCAAAACCGGCTGGAAGGCCAAGAAGCTCGCCTCGGCGCTGCTCGAGGATGCCGGCGTGGCGCTGATCGGCGGCCCCGATTTCGGCATTCTCGGCGAAGGCTATGTCAGGCTGTCCTACGCCAATTCCGAGGAGAACATCCTGCGCGCGCTGGAGCGGATCGAGGCGTTCCTGGCCAAGTGAGGACGACGAAAGGAGACGCCATATGTTCTATGCCATTCTTGCCTATCACGAGGAAGAAGCGATTACGGCACTGACGCCTGAGCAGGATGCGGCGCTGATGACCGATCTTCTCCAGATCAACGATCGGCTCTACCGGCAAGGCACCCTTGGGCCGGCGGCCCGGCTCGGCGGGACACAAGACGCCTGTACCTTGCGCGGGCCAGGCACCGGAATGGTTATCGACGGCCCCTTCGCCGAGACCAAGGAACAATTGCTGGGGCTCTATGTCGTCGACTGCGCCAACCGTGACGCCGCCATCGACATTGCGCGCGATCTTCGCCGCGTCAATCCGACCGCGGTCTACGAAATCCGTCCGATTTCGCTCTATCTTCCCGGCGTGCCGCTTCCGGTCACGCGGCCCTGATTTAGGACCCGGTTGAGACTAGCTTAGCCTCGCCCGACAAACGGCATCTTCGTCGCCATCACGGTCATGAACAGCACGTTGGCGTCGAGCGGCAGACTGGCCATATGGAGGACGGCATCGGCGACGCGCTCGACATCCATCACCGCTTCGGCGGCAATGGTGCCGTTGGCCTGCGGCACGCCGACCGTCATCGCTTGCGCCATGTCGGTCAGCGCGTTGCCGATGTCGATCTGGCCGCAAGCAATGTCGAAGGGCCTGCCGTCCAGCGCCAGCGTCTTGGTCAGCCCGGTGACGGCGTGCTTGGTCGCCGTATAGGGCACCGAGCCCGGCCGTGGCGCATAGGCCGATACCGAGCCGTTATTGATGATGCGGCCGCCCATCGGCTGCTGCCTGCGCATGGCGCCGAAGGCGGCGCGAGCACACAGGAACGAGCCGGTGAGATTGACCCCGACGATTTCGTTCCACACTTCGACCGGGATGTCGTCGATCAATGTCGATTTGTAGCTCGTGCCGGCATTGTTGAAGAGCAGGTCGACGCGCCCGAAAGCCGCAGCCACCGTCTCGAACAGATCGTCGACCTGATCGGCCTTGCTGATGTCGCAAGCGAAAGCCAATGCCTTGGCCTGCGTCGGCCCGGCCGCGGCGATCGCCTCGTCCAGCACCGGCTTGCGGCGGCCGCAGAAGACCGTGTTCCAGCCGGCCTTGAGCAGCGCCGTGGCGACGCTTTTGCCGATGCCCGTGCCGGCGCCGGTGACGATGGCGGTTTTATAGTCGGTCATGGCTGTACTCCCTGAAAGGAATGAGCCATCGCAAATGACGGGAACCATGGCAAGCCGGCCCAAAGCCTGTGCTCACAAAAAGGGCGGCCATTGGCGACCGCCCCTGATCCGAACCGGGCTTGGGAGGAGAAACGCCGATCCGACTGTCTAAAATCATGCGCTTTCTCGATTAACGAGAAGCTAACGTCGGACGGCTATGTCGCAGTCCGCTTCTACCAGCGCGAATTGACGGCCGGCTTGGCTGCCTCGCCCGTGGCTGCTGCCGGCACCTTCGCCGCCGTCACCGTCGCCTCGACATGGTCGACCAGCGCATCCGGCAGGCCGAGACGGCCGGCAAGCAGGTCGAGATAGCCGCGTTCGGCCCGCGTGTCCGGATCGATGGCAAGACGCGAGGCGGTGTAGAGTTCCAGCTTTTGCGCATCGGTCTTGGCCCCGGCGATCAGCACGTCCAGATCGAGCGGCGCCTCCAGTTCCGCCATCAGGAATTTCTCCGCTTCGGCGCCGACGCCGGCGAGGCTGAGCTTGCCGGCGATCTTCTGCCGCTCTTCGTCATCGACGTGACCGTCGGCCTTCGCCGCCGAGATCATCGCCCTGACCAGCGTCAGCGTGAATTCGTCTTCGCCTTGCGGCGCTTGTGACGGATGGAAGGCGGTATCGGCCGGCGGCGGCAGCAATTCCGGTTCGCCGGCAGCTTGCGTCTCGGCCGGCGCGTTGCCGTTCTTGTAGTTCTGGTAAGCCTTGTAGGCGAGGCCGCCGATCGCAGCCAACCCGCCAAGCTTCACCGCAGCACCAGTGACCTGGCGGCCTGGGCCGGTTCCGAGCAGCACCGCGGCCAGCGCACCGGCGGCAAGCGGATTGTCCTTGGCCATCTGCACCGCCTGTCCGGCCTTGTCGCGGACTGTCGATCCGGTGCCGGGAACTTGCGAGCCGAGCAGATCGTCGAGGAGCTTCTTGGGATCGAACATCTATGCCTCCAGAATTGGCCCGGCCGAAGGTGCCCGGGCAGGTTTGCACGTCGAAGACCTAGGTCCCGCAGTTTGACATTACAATGACGGGGTGCATCCTTTTGCCCGCTGCCACGCATGACTTCGCACCGACATCTGCTGGGATTTCACGCGAAATCAAAGTGCTGCAGCCTCCTTCCGCGCCCAAAAAACACGCGAGGCTGTGGACATTGGATGGGTCGAAACCGCCCTCGACTTCGACTAATGTCGCGGCATGTCGTTTGAGAGGAGCCTGGCATGAGCGATGAGACAGACCGCCAGCCGGCACGCGATCCCCAGGAGCTGGAGCGCCTGCTGATTTCACGGCAATGGGTCGGAGACATTGACGGCATGGCGGCGCTTTTTGAGCCGCACGCAGTCATCGACAGCGGTGGCGGACAGCTGACGTTCGGCCGCGAAGCCATCCGGGCGCTGTTCGCGGAGATCACCGCAACCGGCCGAAAATTTCTGTCCGGAGATCAGCGTCCGGCCGTCATCAATGGCGACCTGGCGCTCACCTCGACCCAGCTTCCCGACGGCACGATCACCACCGAGGTCGCACGCCTGCAGAACGACGGGACATGGCTGTGGGTCATCGATCGCTTCTCTGTTGCTTAACGTGAAGTTGCTTGACGTGAAGCTAACTTCCGATGTGGCGATCGCCGCGTGCTTGCGCCAGCTCGACCTGTCGCTGGCGCTCGGCATAGCGGGCGCGATCTTCATCCGAGCGGGCTTCGAAGCAATGCGGGCATGAAACGCCAGTAGCATATTTCGGCGACAGCCGGTCTTCTGCCGCCAGCGGATGCCGGCAGGCGCGGCAGAGTTCGGCCTCGCCTTCGAGCAGCCCCTGCGACACCGAAACGCGCTCGTCGAAGACGAAGCATTCGCCTTGCCACAGGCTCTGTTCGGCGGGCACGTCCTCGAGATATTTCAGAATGCCGCCCTTGAGGTGGAACACATCCTCGAAGCCGAGCGACTTCACATAGGCCGTCGCCTTCTCGCAGCGTATGCCGCCGGTGCAGAACATCGCGACCTTGCGCCCCTCGAGCTCATGCCGATGCTGCTCGACCCAGGCCGGGAATTCGCGGAAGCTGGTGGTGGCGGGATCGACAGCGCCCTTGAAGGTGCCGAGCGACACCTCGTAGGCGTTGCGCGTGTCGATGAAGATGGTGTCTGTATCCGAGATCAGTGCGTTCCAGTCGGCCGGCGCAACATAGGTGCCTGCACCTGCCGCCGGATCGATATTGTCCACGCCCATGGTGACGATCTCGCGCTTCAACCGCACCTTCATGCGGTGGAACGGCATCGTTGCGGCGTTGCTGTATTTGATCTCGAGGCTGGCGAGACCGTCGATGGATTCGAGATGATCGACGAGCGCGGCGATTGCCGCTTCACTGCCGGCGACCGTGCCGTTGATGCCCTCACGCGCCAACAGCAGCGTGCCCTTGATGCCGCGTGCGCAGCAGAAGGCGGCGAGCGGCGCGCGCAGCGCCTCGAAGGTGTCGAGCCGGGCGAAGCGGTAAAGCGCGGCAACGCGGAAGGCTTGGCTGGGCAGTGTCATCACCAAGCCACTAAACGCTCACGACAGCCGGATCAAGGCAGAGCCGGGAGCGGTCTGACCGCGGGTGCGTTTCGAACACCACGCGTGACATCGCGACACGCCGTGTTTCGTGGACAGAAAAACCGCCTTCTGCTAACCGGTCGACTTGATCAACAGAGGAGAGACGACGAATGCCCAGCACGACCGAAAAGCTCCTGTCGCTCCTCAACGGCCAGCCGGTCATACCGGTGCTGAAGATCGCCAATCCCGCCGATGCGGTGCCGCTGGCCCGGGCGCTGGCCCGTGGCGGCCTGCCGGCGATCGAAATCACGCTGCGCACCGCCGACGCGCTGGAGGCGATCCGCCGGGTGGCAGGCGAAGTCGAAGACGCCGTCGTCGGCGCCGGCACCATCCTGGACGCCCGCCAGTTCGGCGAGGCGGCGGCCGCCGGTTCGAAGTTCATCGTCAGCCCCGGCATCACGCGCGAGCTTCTCGCGGCAGCCAAGGACAGCGATGTGCCGTTGCTGCCCGGCGCCATCACGCCGGGCGAGGTCATGGCCGCCCGCGAAGCCGGCCTGCGCTTTCTGAAATTCTTCCCGGCCGAACAGTCGGGCGGCATCGCCTCGCTCAAGGCTTTCGCCTCGCCGCTTGCCGACGTGAAATTCTGCCCGACCGGCGGTATCACCGGCAAGAATGCCGCCGACTATCTCAGCCTGCCCAACGTCATCTGCGTCGGCGGTTCCTGGGTGGCGCCGGACGATCTGGTCAAGGCCGGCAAATGGGACGAGATCGAAGCCTTGGCGCGCGCCGCAAGCAAGCTCGGGCGCTAGCACCTTCCACATGAAAAGCCGCTGCCGATCTGGCCTGCTGCCGATCTGGTTCGCCGGCTGGTTCCCGCTCATGGGCTCGAACCACGATTCACGCCTTCAAAGGGCGCTGTCCTACCATTAGACGAAGCGGGAGAATGCCGACCAGTGGTTAGCATCCCGGGATGAAGGAAGCCAGTGCCGGCGGTGGAGGCCGCGCGGGGTACCAGCGCAGCCTACTCGGTCTTGAAGCGGGCCACCGACATGAACTTGACGGCTTTGCCGGTGAACCGGTTGGCGTCGGCCATTTCGTTGCCCGGCTGGAAGCCCACCGTATAGACCTCGCTCGGTGCCGTACGGACGAAGTCGTAGGCGTAGCGCGGCGCCGTTGTCGCATCTGAAACGGTTGCGACATACTCACCGCTGTGCAGCGCCCAGCGGGCGGCCTGCGGCGCTGCGGCGACCACCACCGGCTTGGGGCCGGGCTTCAGGTCGCGGGCGGTGGCCCTGGGTTCCTTGCGTGTGGTCTTCACGCCTGCACCGATGACGGCAGCCGGATCGGAGCCTGCCGGGCGGGCAACGATGGCCTCGCGCGGCGATGCCCCGTCGCTCGATGCGCCGTCGTCGTTCGCCGGTTCCTCGAACACCGATGCTTGCTCGGAAAGCGACGCGACCTTGTATTCGTCGGTCGCGCTGACCCGTTCCAGAACGGCCTTGACCTCGTCGGGCTGCGAACTGTCTGGCCGCGCCGACGGCAATACGGAGAATGCGTCGGTGGCGGTGTTGCTTCGCTCGGCCGCACTCGCCAGCGCCAGCAACACTTGCTTGTCCTGCGGTGCAAGACCCGCCTGCGAAAGATCGGCCGGCAGCGAATGATCGGGCCGCCAGCTCGGCACCGGAATGGTGTTGGCCGCGACCTGCACCGGGCCGGCCGCGGCAGACGGGTCTGCCACGCCGAACGGAACACTTGCGGGCGCCACGCTTGCTGGCGCCACGCTTGCCGACGCTTGCGCGGTCGCCACCGCCTGTTCGGTCGATCCAGCCGCATCCGCCACGCCGAACGGAACGTTTTCAGGCGGCTGGGCGCCGACGTCCGTCTTCGGGCGCGGAGCAAAATCCGGCAGCGGAATGCTGCGCGCCGGCAATGCCGCGATGATCGTCTCCGGCGTGTCATTCTCCGGTTCTGGCGCAGGCGCCGGAGCATCGGCGACTTCCGGAATCTCGGCGCGCTTGGCATCCTGAGGCGCCACGATGGCAATGCCAGGCAGGTTGCGGCTCTTGGCGGACGGCGCCGGCTTCACGTTACGGGGCTTTGGCGCTGGCTCGGCCATCGCCACATCGGCGCTGTCGTCCGCCTCGTCGTCGCCGCCGCCGAAGAAGGCTGCCAGGAACCCGCGGGATTTTTTTGCACCGCCGCTTGCGCTGGCCAGTTCGATGGCCGGCGCGCCGGCGCCCTTGCGGGCCTTATAGGAGGCGAGCGCCTGTTGATAACCAGGCAGCGGCTTGCCGTCGCTCGGTACATGCAGCGTCTTGCCGCTGGGGAACACGCGCGCCAGTTCCTGGCGGCTGATGCCGGGCCAGTGGCGCACATTGCCGACATCCATATGCACGAAGGGCGAGCCGGAGCTGGGATAGTAGCCGACGCCGCCGCCCTGCATCCTGAGGCCGATGTCGCGCAGCTTCTTCAGCGGCACGCCGGGAATGTAGAAATCCATCGCCCTGCCGAGCATGTGCTGGCTCTTCTCGGCGACGCCCCTGCTGCGGCTGCGCAGCATCGAATTCGTGGCCGGCGAACGATAGCCGCAGACGACCTGAATGTAATCGGTGGCGCCGCTCTCCCGATACGCCTCCCAGACCAAGTCCAGCAGGCGCGGATCCATCTTGGTCGGCTCGTTGCGACGCCAGTCGCGCAGGATGATGTTGATCTTTCGCAAGCCCGCCTGGTCGTAGCGGCCATTGCGCTTGTAGACGATCTCCGCCTTTTCATGCGTGTGGAGATGATAGAGCTTCAGCGAACGTGTCTCGGCACTGGCGCCGGTTGCCGCCGCTGCAAGGAACCCGGCGGCAACAATCACCGCTGCCAGCCATCTCGGCCAGACGCTCATGTGATAATGCCGCCCGTTTTTGTGTCGTTCGATTCTGTTCAAATCAAAAGGCCTTGCAGGCTGCCGTTTTGTCCCCGGATTTGACCAAACGGATGCGTGGTGTATGCATCCGAATATCGATCCTAATGGTTAATCATCGCTTATTGAAGCCGAAATGCGGTAACACGGTGGCGATATCCCGCCAAAAATATTGCGCAGGATATCTTGGTAAACCGCTGGTTTAGATCATGTTTTGGCGCCAGACCGAAACACGATCTGTTACCGCCCGCCTTAATACGTGAACACTGCGGCGGATACCTCGTTTCGAGGCGTGCTTGCTTCGAATGGATGCCCGGATGAGAACCGGCTTGGCCCTGTGACTCAGGAAGCGAGCCGTTCGACGCGGCCGGTTTCCGGGTCGATGCCATATTCCTTGAGCTTGCGGTAGAGCGTCGACCGGCCGATGCCGAGGCGGCGGGCGACTTCGCTCATCTGGCCGTTGTAGTGGTCGATGGCGAGCTTGATCATTTCGAGTTCGACGTCGGCCAGAGCACGCACATTGCCGCGCTCGTCGAGCGCCCGCAGCGTGCCGAAGCGAGGCCTGGCCGGCGCGTCGGGATCGGCGGTTGCTATGCCGCCGGCGGCCGGCAAGTTGTCGCGCGGCTGGCTGCCCGAAGCCAAGCCGGAAGCTGGCCACCCTGGAGCTGGCCCCCTTGAAGCTGGCCCCCCTGAATCTGCCAAGGCGATACCCGAATCGAGATTGACCGTGCCCTCGACCTGCGCCCGGATCTGCGGGAATTCTTCTTCGGTCAGCATGTCGCCGTCGGCAAGCACCGAAGCCCGGAAGATGGCGTTTTCGAGCTGCCTTATGTTGCCCGGCCAGTCATAGGCCTGCAGCATGGCAAGCGCCGCAGCCGAGATGCCTCGCAGACGGTGGCGCGGATCGGTGGGCGCCACCTTCTCCATGAAGTGCTCGACCAGATAGGGGATGTCGTCGCGACGGTCGCGCAGTGGCGGCACGAAGATCGGATAGACGTTCAGCCGGTAGAACAGGTCCTCGCGGAACTTGCCGTCCTTGACCTGCTGCAGCAGGTTGCGATGGGTTGCCGATATCAGCCTGATGTCGACCCTGACGGTCGAGCGCCCGCCAACCGGATCGACTTCGCCGTCCTGCACGGCGCGCAGCAGCTTGACCTGCACATCGAGCGGCAGGTCGCCGATTTCGTCAAGGAACAGCGTGCCGGTGTGCGCTTCGACGAACTTGCCGGTATGTTTTTCGGTGGCGCCGGTGAACGAGCCCTTCTCGTGTCCGAACAGGATCGATTCGACCAGATTGTCGGGGATGGCGCCGCAATTGACGGTGACGAAGGGTTTCGAGCGGCGGTCGCCGCTGCCCTGGATGGCGCGCGCCACCAGTTCCTTGCCGACGCCGGATTCACCTTCGATCAGGATCGGAATGTTGGAGCCCGCCGCCTTGCGGCCGAGCCGGATCACCCGATCCATTGCCGGACTTTGAGTGATCATGTCCTTGAACGTCAGATGGCCGCCGCGCTGCCGTGACGAGCGCTTCACTTCGCCTTCGAGCGCCTCGACCTTGAGGGCGTTGCCGATCGACGCCTGCAGCCTGTCGGGAGAGGCCGGCTTGACGACGAAGTCGAAGGCGCCGTGACGCATTGCCGAAACGACGGTTTCGATGCCGCCCTGCGCGGTCTGCACGATGACCGGAATGTGGATGCCGCGCTCGCGCATCGCCTTCAGCACGCCGATGCCGTCGAGCCCGGGCATCATCAGGTCGAGGATGACCACCGACACGTCGCGCGCATTGGGTCCGTCGACGAGATCGAGACCGGCCTCACCGCCATCGGCGACGATCGCGGTGTGGCCGAATTTCGTCACCGCCGCCTCGAGCAGCCTGCGCTGCACGGGATCGTCATCGACTATGAGTATGGAAGCTGCCATGACTGATCCGACCGTGCCCGCCCGAGAATGCGCCCTATGGATCATCTTGGCACAGGGTTCTAAATAAGCTTTCAAAAAACCCGGTGAATGAATTCCTTAGCATTTGACCGGCTTCTCGTTTCCTCGAATTTTTGTGTCTGGAAGGATCGGCAATGCGCATGGTTTTTGCTCGAAAGCTGGCGGCGGCGCCCGGTCAGGGCGTAGCGGAGCTTGGCGACCTGCCGGAATGGAATCTGGCCGATCTCTATTCGGGCATGGAAGCGCCCGAGCTGAAGCGCGACATCGCCAAGGCCGCCGCCGATGCCATCGCCTTCGAGAGCCGTTGGAAAGGCACGCTCGCCGCCGAGTCCGGGCGTGGCAGCGCCGGCAGACTGGGCGAGGCGCTTCAGGCCTATGAAGCGCTGGAGGAGCTGATCGGCCGCATCGTCTCCTATGCAGGCCTTGTCTATGCCGGCAACACGTCGGATCCGCAGCGCGCCAAGCTCTATGGCGACACCCAGGAAAAGATGACCGATGCCAGCGCGCACCTGCTGTTTTTCGCGCTCGAGCTGAACCTCATCGACGATGGCGCGATCGAAACCTCACTCGCCGCCGATCCGGCCTTCGCCCATTACCGGCCCTGGGTGCTCGATTTGCGCAAGGACAAGCCCTATCAGCTCGAAGACCGCATCGAGCAGCTCTTCCACGAAAAGTCGATCACCGGGCGCGGGGCCTGGAACCGCCTGTTCGACGAGACGATGACCGATTTGCGCTTCGACGTCGACGGCGAGGAGCTGACGCTGGAGCCGGCACTCAATCGTCTGCAGGACGCCGATGGCGAGGTGCGCCGCCGGGCGTCCGAGGCGCTGGCCACGACCTTCCGCAAGAATTTGCGCGTCTTTACGCTGGTCACCAACACGCTGGCCAAGGACAAGGAGATCTCCGACCGCTGGCGCGGCTTCGAGGACATTGCCGATTCCCGCCATCTCGCCAACCGCGTCGAACGCAGCGTGGTGGATGCACTCGCCGCCGCGGTTCGCGACGCCTATCCGCGCCTGTCGCATCGCTATTATGCGATGAAGGCGCGCTGGCTCGGCATGGAGGTGATGAACCATTGGGACCGCAATGCGCCCCTGCCGGAGACCCCGCAGGCGGTCATCGGCTGGGACGAGGCCAAGAACACCGTCCTTTCCGCCTACCAGCAATTTTCACCCGACATGGCGGAGATCGCCAGAACTTTCTTCGACCGCAACTGGATCGATGCACCGGTGAGACCCGGCAAGTCGCCTGGTGCCTTCGCCCATCCGACCGTGCCTTCGGCGCATCCCTATGTGCTGCTCAACTATATGGGCAAGCCGCGCGACGTGATGACGCTGGCGCACGAGCTCGGCCACGGCGTGCACCAGGTGCTGGCCGGCGGCCAGGGCGCCTTGATGGCGTCGACGCCGCTGACGCTGGCCGAAACCGCATCGGTATTCGGTGAGATGCTGACCTTCCGCTCGCTGCTCGAGCAGACCACCGACAAGCGCGAACGCAAGGCCATGCTCGCCCAGAAGGTCGAGGACATGATCAACACGGTCGTGCGCCAGATCGCCTTCTACGAGTTCGAGCGCAAGGTGCATGCCGAGCGCAAGAGCGGCGAATTGACCTCCGACAAACTCGGCCAGTTCTGGCTGGAAGTGCAGGCCGAAAGCCTCGGGCCGGCGATCAAGCTGCGCGACGGGTACGAGGTTTTCTGGACCTATATCCCGCACTTCATCCACTCGCCTTTCTACGTCTATGCCTATGCATTCGGCGATTGCCTGGTGAACTCGCTCTACGCGGTCTACCAGAACGCCGAGCGCGGCTTTCAGGAGAAATATTTTGCCATGCTGCGCGCCGGCGGCACCAAGCATCATTCCGAGCTTCTGGCGCCGTTCGGCCTCGACGCGGCCGACCCTGCCTTCTGGCAGATCGGGCTTGGCGTGATCAGCGGACTGATCGACGAGCTGGAAGCACTGGACAATTGATGCGCAACATTGGGTGATGCGCAACACTGGGTGATGCGCAACACCGGGTGACCGGGTTTTCCAGAACAGTTTAGCTGCAATGCATATTGGCGACGATTCTATTCTTGTCTTGGATATTTGTTCTTAAATAACTTTCCATGGAAGTTTTCCGTTAGATTCCCGTAAGCTGTATGATAGCGTCCGCCCTCAAGCTCGGCCGGGCACGAATGGATCCCGTCGGAAACTCCCGACCGGTCATGGCGTGTCGGCGGATGCGACAACGGTTGTTGGCCAGGGGCAAACCGGTCGCCGACAGCTCGATCGAAGCCGGCTGTTCTGCAAATTGCGGAATCACCATCGAATGGTCCTTCGCCGAGGTCATGGCTCCACAGGCCAGGGCGGACGGATCGGACTGGAGAGAGAAAGACAATGGGCACTTTTTTCTACATGCTCCTGGCGTTCTTGGTAGGTGTGTTGGTTGGCTGGTTCATTTGGGGACGCCTGCGTGGCGAACTCGACAGTTTGCGCGGCGATCTCGATCGCACGCGCAGCGAACGTGACAGATTGCGGGCCGATAGCGACCGTCTGACCGGTGAGTTGGATGCATGCGGCCGCGCCCGCGCCGATCTCGAACGCCGGCTGGGCGAGGCGAAACCCACCCAGGCGCCAACCGCGAAGGCGGCAACAGCCAAGGCGCCAGCTGCCAAGGCCGGCGCGACCAAGGCGGCGATGCAGGCGCCGTCAACCCTGATGTCGACATCCGCACCAGCCAAACCGGCGCCAAAGAAATCTCCGACGGCAAAGGCCGTGACCGCGCCACGCGCAAGTGCCGCGAAAACGGCAACGCCGAAACCGCCTGCATCGAAAGCGAGCGCCGCGCCCCGGAGCGCACCAGCGGCAAGCAAGGCTGCGCCAGCGGCAAGCAAGGCCGCGCCAGCTGCAAAGAAAGCCGCGAGCGGCAAGGCAACAGCCACTGCCCCAGGCAAAGCCAACGATCTGCGTCGCCTGATCGGCATCGGCCCGACCAACGAGCGGCTGCTCAAAGGGCTTGGGGTCACGACCTATGCCCAGATCGCCGCCTGGACACCCGACGATGTCAAGCGGATCGAGGCGACGTTGAATTTCGACGGCCGCATCGAACGTGAACGCTGGATCGAGCAGGCGAAACTGCTTGCCGCTGGCGACGAAAAGGAATTTGCGCGCCGCTTCCCGACCGCAGGGGAAGCCAGCAACACCTGACCCATCGCAAGGCGGCATCTGGAACAAGGCGGCGCCCTCTGGCGCCGCTTTTGTTTTTGCCCCCCGCGCCTTTGCGTCTTGAGACGCCGTTCCCTCGATTGCGAACGGTCGAGCCCCCATATAGATCGATCGCTGGTGACCGCAGCATCCGAGCCTTATGTCCCTGCCCCTGCCCTTTGCAATTTTCAGGAACGACGAGACCGCGCGTCAGCTCGTTTTCGACCGGCCGGCCGAGATAATCGCAGCGCATGGCGAGGCGGATTTTTTGCCGGCGCTGGAAGCCGCGCAGGCTGCACATGACGGCGGCAAATGGCTGGCCGGCTATTTCTCCTACGAGGCCGGTTACCTGCTCGAACCCAAGCTCGTTCCGCTGCTGCCGGCCGGCCGCCGCGCCCCGCTTTTCTGCCTCGGCGTGTTCGACGCGCCGGTCGAGGAGACGGTCGCGCCAGGCGATCTGCCGGCTAGCAACGGCCCGATCTTCGACGCCAAGGCGGCCTGGTCTTCGGACGACTACGCCAAACGCTTTGCCAGGCTGCATGACCACATCCGCAAGGGCGACTGCTATCAGGGCAACCTGACCTTTCCGGTCCATGCGCAATGGTCGGGCGATCCGCTGGTCGCCTTCAACGCGCTGACCGAACGCCAGCCGGTGAAGTATGGCGCGCTGGTCGCGTTCGGCGATCCGATCGTCTTGTCGCGTTCGCCCGAACTGTTCTTCGACGTCGACGCGGAAGGCATGATCGAGACGCATCCGATGAAAGGCACTGCGCCGCGCGGCGCCACCAAGGCGGAGGACGACCGCCTGAAAGCGTTCTTGCGCAACGACGAGAAGAACCAGGCCGAGAACCGGATGATTGTCGATCTCCTGCGCAACGACATCTCACTGATCAGCGAGGTTGGCACGCTCGATGTGCCGGAGCTTTTCCGCATCGAGAGCTACCCGACCGTCCACCAGATGGTGAGCCGCGTGCGGGCAAAACTTTTGCCCGGCCTCGCCATCCGCCAGATTTTCGCCGCGCTGTTCCCCTGCGGTTCGATCACAGGCGCGCCGAAGATCCGCGCCATGGAGATCCTGCGTGAGCTGGAAAGTGGCCCGCGCGATGTCTATTGCGGCGCCATAGGCTGGATCGCGCCCGGCGGCCGGATGCGCTTTTCGGTGGCGATCCGCACCATCTCGCTCTTTGCCAATGGCGACGCGGTCTACAATGTCGGCGGTGGCGTCGTCTTCGATTCGACGGCCGAAGAGGAGTACCAGGAGTGTCTGCTGAAAGCCCGTTTCGCGACAGGAACACTGCCGATTTCGAACTGATCGAAACAATGCGCTGGGAACCCGGCTCGGGTTTCCTCCGTTTCGACCGCCATCTCGCGCGGCTTTACGGCTCGGCAAACGAACTCGGCTTCGCCTGCGATCCGCAAAGGGTCGGCGAAGCGCTGATGAATGCGGTTGGCCACCAACAGATCGCGTTGCGCACCCGCCTCGTCCTGTCGCGCAATGGCGAAGTTGCGGTTTCGGTGCAGCCCTACGAGCCGCTTGCCGCCGACAAGGTCTGGACACTGCAGCTGGCACGGGTGCGGCTTGACTCGAGCGACACGCTGCTGCGTCACAAGACCAGCCGCCGACAAACCTTTACGCGCGCCCGCGCCGAATATCTTGCCGGCCGGGCCGACGAGGTGCTGCTCGCCAATGAGCGCGGTGAAATCTGCGAGGGCACGATCACCAACGTCTTTGCCGATTTCGGCGACGGCGTGCTGGCCACGCCGCGGCTCGATTGCGGCCTGCTGCCTGGCGTCCTGCGCGGTGAACTGCTGGATCAAGGCCGTGCCGGTGAAGCGGTCTACACGTGGAACGAACTGAAATCGGCCAAGGCGCTGTTCGTCGGCAACTCGCTGCGCGGATTGATCCCGGCGCGGCTGGGCTGAAGCATCGGGAGACAACAATGTTCGTGGTTTCGCTGAACTACAAGGTGCCGCTGACCGAGATCGACCGCCTGCAGCAAGCGCATGTCGAGTGGCTAAAGGCCTGCTATGCGCAAGGCATCTTTGTCGCCTCCGGGCCGAAGCGGCCGAGGACCGGCGGCATCATCATCGCGCACGGTCCACGCGAAGTGCTCGATGCCAGACTGGCGGACGATCCCTTCGCCAAGGCAGGTGCCGCCGATTACGAAATCACCGAATTCACGGCGAGAATGGCCGCTGCGGCACTGGAAGCCTACAAAGAAGCATGAGTTTCCGCCCACCGACCCACACACCCTATGACGGCTCGTCGAAACTGTTCACCATCGGGCTGAAACCGCTCAATCTCGAAAGCTGGATCGAGGTCGACCAATATCTGCTGCCCTATCTTGCCGAGAAACGCCGGCTTTACACGGAAATTCCCGACAGGGTTTTTGTCGAGGAGCAAGCAACGCGCGACGCCCAGCGCGAAGTGCTCGATCTGCTCGGTGCGCATCTGGCGGCGAACTTTCCTGATACCCACAGGCGTACCGCCGACGCGATCGAGGTGATCGGCGGCACCGACAATCTCGAAGGCTCAGGCACCTCAGCTTCTTTCAACGATGCGCCGCTTGTGGCGGCCTCGTTACTCGTCCAGGAGGATTTGATCCTGATGCGCCGCGACGAGAGCGGCTGGCGCCTGGCGGCCGGCTCGCTCTGCTTCCCCTCGTCATGGTCGCTGACCGAAAAATTCGGCAAGCCGCTGCAGCAGATCCACGCGCCGGTACCGGGTTTCGGCCCAGGCACACGACCGGCCGATCTCATCAACCGCATGTTCGATGGCCTCCAGGCCCAAGCCGTCGAGCGCTACAACTGGTCGATCCAGGCGGGCGATGCGCTCTACCATCCGCTCTCCAACCTCGAGCGCATCGACCGTGCCAGCAGTCGCCCGTCGAGATTCCCGGACGGCGACATCGACGCCCATGCCTTTATCCGCGTCGAGCGGCAGACGCTGAGAAAGCTCCCCGTTTCGGGCGACATACTCTTCACCATCCGCATCCATCTCGACCCGCTCGCCGTGCTGGAGCGCCACCCCGACCACGCGGCGCTCGCAGCGTCCTTGGCCGAACAACTTCTGGCGCTGGACGAGGCACAGCTCGACTACAAGGGGATGACCGCCGACCGTGACCGGCTGACGGAACGACTGAAAGTCATGGCTTGGGGAAACAATGATCCAGCATCTTAGCAGTCCGGTCACGTTCATGGCCGCGATCCTGGTACTGTCGACAGCAGCGGAGGCGGAGCCGGTGACTTATGCCGGCAAGCTTGGAAAAGTGATATCGTCGTCGAATTCACCGGCGACCCCGCGGCCGCCGACGGCCCGCTGGCCGGCCGCTACTTCTACCGCTCGAAGGGCGTCGACATCCCGCTGCAAGCCAGGTCGCGGAAGAGCAGCAAGTTCGAACTGGCCGAGGAGGAGGCATGCGGCGCCGATAATTGCGATGACGGAAAGGCCGCGCCGATCGCCGCTGTGTGGCGCCTGGCCTTATCCAGTAACGGCAAGACCCTTGAAGGCAGCTGGAACGGAAAGAAGGCGCTGCCGCTCAGATTGGAACGGGTCGCAAGTCGGCAAGTGAGCGAGAATGAGCCCAGCACCCCGCTCGATCTCTACGATTTCAGCTTCATGAAGTTCTTCGGCAATGACACGCCGCTCACCATGGAAACGTCTCCCTATGACTATCTGCGGATGGACACTCAGCTTGATATCGGCAAGACCACTGGTTGGCCGGACGCAACCTACCGCTATGTCGTCGACCCCCGCACCAAATTCGCCACGCCGCGCATCGTCGAACTGTCCGGCAACGTTCCGATCGAGGCCGCGAATGCTCTGCTGCAGGACAGGCACTGGCGCGCAAACATCGGCGCACTGGGCTGCGTGGCTGCGCAATACGCCGGTTTCAACGAAGGCGGGCCGATTGACGGTGTGAACGACGGCACGCTCGGCGGCTATGAGGACAGCACATTCGAAGTGAGCTCGCTGACGCCGCGGCTGATGAGCTGGCGGGAGTCCGGCAGCATCTTCTGCGGCGGAGCGCATCCGACCAACTATTCGGACGCCTACATCATGGATGTGCGGTGCGGCGTCCTGCTTGGCCTTCAGGACATTTTCTCGGATACGGTGGATGGCAAGCCCGGTCCTTCCCTGGCCTCCTTCGTCAAGCAGCGGCGCAAGAAACCGACCGATCAGACCGACATCGATCACGAAGCCGAATGCGGCATGGACGATCTCATCGGCGAATATCTGGCGGTCAGCCTCTGGCGTGAGGGCGACAAGCAGGTTCTGGTGTTCGGGCTCCAGACCCTGCCGCATGCCATCCAGGCCTGCGCCGACGATCTGCTGGAACTGCCAGTCGCCGAGGCACGTGACGTCTTCAAGCCTGAATTCGCGAGACTGGTCGAGCCGTAGCCGGGATGGCGCGGCGTGAGGCCGGCCGGCCGCTTTTCGCTTTATTGTGACAATGATCTATGGTTTGTCGCGCCGCGGCCAAGCCGCTGTTCCGAAGCGTTTTTTGAGGGAGTAATCGATAAATGGCGAATGAAAACTGGCCCGTTTACGGTGAGATCACCGGCCCTGTGGTGATGATCGGCTTCGGCTCGATCGGACGGGGAACGCTGCCGCTGATCGAGCGCCATTTCAAATTCGACAAGTCGCGCATGACGGTCATCGACCCGCGCGACACCGACCGCAAATTGCTCGACGAGCGCGGCATCACCTTCATGCAGGATGCGGTGACCAAAAAGAATTACAAGAAGCTGCTGACACCGCTTTTGACCAATGGCAGCGGCCAGGGCTTTTGCGTCAACCTGTCGGTCGACACCTCCTCGCTCGAGTTGATGAAGCTCTGCCGCAAGCTTGGCGTCCTCTATATCGACACGGTGGTCGAGCCCTGGCTCGGCTTTTATTTCGACGAAAAGGCCGACAACGCCTCACGCACCAATTATGCGCTGCGCGAGACCGTGCGTACTGAAATCGCGAAGAACCCGGGCGGCACTACGGCGATCTCATGCTGCGGCGCCAATCCCGGCATGGTCTCGTGGTTCGTCAAGCAGGCACTGGTCAACCTCGCCACAGATCTTGGCCTCGACTTCGCGGAACCCGCGCAGCACGATCGCGAAGGCTGGGCCAGGCTGATGAAGAAGGCCGGCGTCAAGGGCATCCATATCGCCGAGCGCGACACCCAGCGCACCAAGAAACCCAAGCCGATGAACGTGTTTTGGAACACCTGGTCGGTCGAAGGCTTCATTTCGGAAGGCCTGCAGCCGGCCGAGCTCGGTTGGGGCACGCATGAGACGTGGATGCCGAAGAACGCCAAAAAGCACAAGAACGGCTCGAAGGCCGCTATCTTTCTGGAGCAGGCTGGCGCCAACACGCGTGTGCGCACATGGTGCCCGACGTCCGGTCCGCAATACGGCTTCCTGGTGACGCATAATGAGGCGATTTCGATTGCCGATTTCTTCACCTTGCACAGCAAGAAAGGCAAGGTGCAGTACCGGCCGACCTGCCATTACGCCTATCATCCCTGCAACGACGCCGTGCTGTCGCTGCACGAGATGTTCGGTGCCGCCGGCAACGCCCAGCCCGTGCATCACGTGCTCGACGAAAACGAATTGGTCGATGGCATCGACGAGCTCGGCGTGCTGCTCTACGGCCACGCCAAGAACGCCTACTGGTACGGCTCGCAGCTGTCGCTGGCCGAGGCGCGCAAGCTGGCGCCCTACCAGAACGCCACCGGTATGCAGGTCACGTCGGCGGTGCTGGCCGGCATGGTCTGGGCGCTGGAAAATCCGGAGGCCGGCATCGTCGAAGCCGACGAGATGGATTACAAGCGCTGCCTCGACGTGCAGAACCCCTATCTGGGGCCGGTCAGGAGCTATTATACGGACTGGACACCGCTCGACAATCGGCCTGGTCTGTTTCCCGAGGACCTCGACACCAAAGACCCGTGGCAATTCCGCAACATCCTCGTTCGATAGCAGCGTTACCTCAACACTCCGCCAGCTTGCAATCGCCCGGAAATCGGGCGATTGAAGAGGGGCGGCCTAGAGCGACGTGCGTCCATTTGGACGCACAAGGTACGCTCTAGCACTTTGAATGCGCGCATCGTCCTTTCCGAAAATCGGATCGATTTTCGGGCCGATGCGAGAGGAGAGGATCTTGATGATGACGATTGCGCAAAGACTGTTTTCGGCTGGCATTGCAGCGGCCGCTACGGTCGCGTTGGCGGCCTGCACCACCACCGGCCCGGGCGAGCCGCCGGTGATCACCGCCAAAGGGGTCGAAGGCTCCTGGATCGACGCGCAGGGCACGGGCTTGTCGACCTTCAAGGGCGGCAGCTTCGCGACCGTGGCAACCGACACCGGCCAGAAGCTTGCCGATGGCAGCTACACCATGACCGGCGGCACCTCGGTCGAGATCCATGGCACTTCGCTGATCCGCCAGACGCCGATCAGCTTCAACTGCTTGATGGTCTCCACCAGCCAGCTCAATTGCACCAGCGCGAGCGGGCAGAATTTTGTGCTGACCAGGCGCACCTGAAGTCCGATTCTGAATTGACTTTGCACAAGGGCGGCGGCTTCAAGCCACCGTCTTCTTGCGCCGGCAAAGCTGATGCCGAATTCCGCTTGCATCGACTGAAACGCGATGTGAACATGGCCCGAGAGGGCTGTTACATCCCAGTCAAACAAGAGCGTTAACGCGTCTGGTCCAGTTATCCGGGAGACGAGAATGAAGAAGATCGCTGCCATCGCCGCGCTGTCGGCATCGGCGCTTGGCCTGTCGGCAGGAGCATCCTTTGCCGACTACACGCTGAACATCCTGCACATCAATGACTGGCACAGCCGCATCGAGAGCAACAACAAGTACGAATCGACCTGCTCAGCCGAGGAGGAGACCAAGGGCGAATGCGTCGGCGGCGCCGCCCGCCTGGTCACAGCGATCGCGCAGGAGCGCAAAAAGCTGGAAGGCCAGAACGTGCTGCTGCTCAGCGCCGGCGACAATTTCCAGGGCTCGCTCTTTTACACGACCTACAAGGGCAAGACCGAAGGCGAATTCCTCAACCAGATGAAATTCGATGCCGAGGCTCTCGGGAACCATGAGTTCGACGATGGCGAGTCGGCGCTGGCGCCGTTTCTCGACATGATCCAGTTTCCGGTGCTCGGCGCCAACGTGAAGGCCAATGCGCAATCCAAGCTCGGCGACCGCGTCAAGCCGTCGATCGTGGTCGAGGTCGGCGGCCAGAAGATCGGCATCGTCGGCGCGGTCACCAACGACACGCCGGAGCTTGCCTCGCCCGGCCCGAACATCGCCATTGAAGACGACGTCAAGTCGATCACCGCGGAGGTCGAGAAACTGAAGGGAGAGGGCGTCAACAAAATCATCGCGGTCACCCATATCGGCTACAAGCGCGAGCGCGACGTGATCGCCAAGATCCCGGGAGTCGACGTGGTGGTCGGCGGCCACAGCCATTCGCTGCTGTCCAACACCGATCCCAAGGCGGAAGGCCCATATCCGACGATGGTCGACAATCCGGACGGCTACAAAGTGCCGGTCGTGCAGGCGGCGTCCTATTCGAAATATCTCGGCGAGTTCAAGATCGTGTTCGACGACAACGGCGTCGTCAAGGAGGCAAGCGGCGATCCCATCCATCTCGACAAATCGATCACGCCCGACCCCGCCGTGCTTGCCCGCATCAAGGAACTCGGCGCGCCGATCGAGGCATTGAAGAACAAGGAAGTCGCCGAGACCACCAAGGCGATCGACGGCAGTCGCGAAAACTGCCGCGCCCGCGAATGCGAGATGGGCAATCTGGTCTCCGACGCCGTCCTCGACCGGGTCAAGAGCCAGGGTGTCGAGATCGTCATCTCGAATGGTGGCGGCTTGCGCGCCTCGATCGACCAGGGCACCGTCACCATGGGCGAGGTTCTCACCGTGCTGCCGTTTCAGAACACGCTGGCGACCTTCCAGATCTCCGGCAAGGATCTGGTTGCCGGCCTCGAAAGCGGCCTCAGCCAGGTCGAGGACGGCGCCGGGCGCTTCCCGCAGGTTGCCGGCCTGAAATATGCGTTCGACAAATCGGCGCCGCCTAATGGACGCGTCAAATCGGTCGAGGTCATGGAAGGCGGCGCCTGGACGCCGATCAAGCCGGACAAGGATTACCTGGTCGCCACCAACAACTATGTCCGCCAGGGCGGCGACGGCTACAAAGTGTTCGCAGAGAAGGCCAAGAACGCCTATGATTACGGCCCGGGGCTGGAACAGGTCGTTGCCGATTACCTCGGTGCGCACCGGCCCTATACGCCGAAGCTCGACGGCCGCATCACCGAGATCGCCGCGACCGTAGCCCCGGCCACAGAACCTGCCAAGCCTGCCGAACCGCCAAAACCTGCTGAGGCCGCGCCGGCAAAGCCTGCTGAGCCGGCAATGCCCGAAATGCCTGCCGGCTCCGGCGACATTTCCAAGACGCCGCCGGCCGTCCCGGCTGAAACCGCGCCGGCAACACCCGCACCCGCCGAGCCGGCCCAGCCGGCGGCACCTGCGGCTCCGGCCACACCGGCTCCGGCGACCCCTGCTCCGGCTGAACCGGCCAAACCGGCCGAGACGGCGCCTGCGCCGAGTCAGCCAACACCAAGTGAACCAGCAAAACCTGCCGAGCCGGCTGCGCCGGCACCAGCCGAAAGCAGCCATGTAATCGTCGCCGGCGACACCTATTGGGATCTCGCGGTGAAGGCCTATGGCGACGGCACCAAATGGAAAATGATCTACGATGCCAACAAAGCCTACGAGCCACGCCGGCTGCCGGTCGGCGCAACCTTGACTATCCCGGCGGCCTCGAAGTAATCCGGCCGCAGGAACACAATGCACCCGCCCGGCAAACCGGGCGGGTGTTGCGTTTCTGGGATTAGCTGCGGCCAGACGCAGCATTTTAAAACCAGCGCAGCATCGGTACTTTCGCCGGGGCACCGTTGGTTCGCGGTGTTGGAGAACCTCATGACCCGTGCCAGCCCTGCTGAAATCAAAGCCGAGAGGACCACCGCCTCGCCATCGGCGGGGCGCCCTCCGGTCAGGACCGGCAAGGTCGGTGTCATGCTGATCAATCTCGGCACCCCGGACGGCACCGGCTTCAAGCCGATGTGGCGCTACCTCCGGGAGTTCCTGTCCGATCCACGCGTCATCGAGCTCAACAAGGCGATCTGGTATCCGATCCTCTACGGCGTGGTCCTCACAACCCGGCCGAAGAAGTCGGGCGCCAACTATGCCAGGATATGGAACCGGGAGCGCAACGAGTCGCCGCTGCGCACCTACACCCGCGCCCAGGCCGAGAAGCTCGGGCTCGCGCTCGGCGACCTACCCAATGTCGTTGTCGACTGGGCGATGCGCTACGGCAACCCTTCGACCGAGAGCGTGGCCAACAGACTGGTCGAGCAAGGCTGCGACCGCATCCTGTCGTTCCCGCTCTACCCGCAATATTCGGCGACGACGACTGCAACTGCCAACGACCAGCTGTTTCGCGCGCTGATGAAGATGCGCCGCGCCCCGGCCATTCGCAGCGTGCCGCCCTATTACAACGAGCCGACCTATATCGACGCGCTCGCCCGTTCGATCGAAAGGCATCTGGCGAGCCTCGACTTCGAACCGGAAATTGTCATCGCCTCCTATCACGGCATTCCGAAACCCTATTCCGACAAGGGCGACCCCTACCAAGCCCATTGCCTCGAGACGACGCGGCTGCTACGCGAAAAGCTCGGCTGGGATGAAAAGAAGCTGATCACCACCTTCCAGTCGCGCTTCGGCGCGCAGGAATGGCTGCAGCCCTACACCGACAAGACGGTCGAAAGACTAGGGCGCGAAGGCGTGAAATCGATCGCCATCGTCAATCCGGGATTTTCCGTCGACTGCATCGAGACGCTGGACGAGATCGGCAGGGAAGCGGCCGAGACCTTCCACCATGCCGGCGGTCAAAAGTTCGCACACATCCCTTGCCTCAACGACAGTGCCGAGGGCATGGCGGTGATCGAGGCGATGGTGCGGCGCGAGTTGTCCGGCTGGGCCTGAACAGATCACCCGTCCATGCACCGGCAATCCGTGATCACCTGATTGTCACGTTGCTGAAACACACTTAAGTGTTTGGTCAAGTCGGCCGAGTGGAATGTCCAACATGGCCGGCCTTTGAGGGGAGAGCCAAATGGGTTTCAGTGGTTTTGATATCGCGCTTCTTGTTCTTGTCGCCCTTGTCATGCTCGTGCTTTTCAAGGGCATCCGGACAATTCCGCAAGGCTATAATTATACCGTCGAGCGCTTTGGCCGTTACACCAAGACATTGAACCCAGGCCTAAACCTGATCGTGCCTTTCGTCGACCGTGTCGGCGCCAAGATGAACATGATGGAGCAGGTGCTCGACGTTCCGACGCAGGAGATCATCACCCGCGACAATGCCACCGTTGCCGTCGATGGTATCGCCTTCTATCAGGTGCTCAACGCGGCGCAGGCCGCCTACCAGGTCTCCGGCCTGCAGAATGCGATTCTCAATCTCACGATGACAAACATCCGCACCGTGATGGGCTCGATGGACCTCGACGAACTTTTGTCGAACCGCGACGCCATCAACGAGCGCCTGCTGCGCGTTGTTGACGAGGCGGCACATCCCTGGGGCATCAAGATCACTCGTGTCGAGATCAAGGACATCAACCCGCCGGCCAATCTCGTCGAATCGATGGGCCGCCAGATGATGGCCGAGCGCAATAAGCGCGCCCAGATCCTCGCCGCCGAAGGCCTCAAGCAATCGCAGATCCTGGAGGCCGAGGGCCGCAAGGAAGCCGCCTTCCGCGACGCCGAGGCGCGCGAGCGCTCGGCCGAGGCTGAAGCACGCGCCACGCAGGTGGTGTCGGAGGCGATCTCCAAGGGCGACGTGCAGGCGCTCAACTACTTCGTCGCGCTGAAATACACCGAAGCGCTGACCAGGATCGGCTCGGCGACAAACAGCAAGCTCGTTCTGATGCCGGTGGAGGCCTCATCGCTGATCGGCACGCTCGGCGGCATTGGCGAAATCGCCAAGGAGGTTTTCCGGAGCGAAGGCACCGCCGGCGCCGCACGACAGGCCCGCCCGCCGGTGGTTCGTCCGAGCGAGACCTGAGACCGCAGCCATGCTCGACCGCATTGTTTCCGAACTCGGCCCCTGGAGCTGGATGGTCCTCGGCTTCGTCCTGCTGGTGATGGAGGTCATCGCGCCGGGTATTTTCATGCTGTGGATCGGCATTGCGGCGCTGTTGATCGGCACCGTCTCGCTTCTCATCTGGGATGCCGGTTTCTGGACCTGGCAGGTCCAGGTCCTCGCCTTCCTCGCGCTGTCGCTGGTCTCGGCCTATGTCGGCAAGCGGCTGGTGGGCGGGCGCCATGATGAAACCGACCAGCCCCTGCTCAACCGTCGCGGTGCACAGATGGTCGGCCGAACGGCGACCCTTGCCGAGCCGATCAAGGACGGGCGCGGCCGCATCAAGCTGGGCGACACATTATGGCGCGTCTCCGGCCCCGACCTGCCGGCCGGCACGCAGGTGCGCGTGACGGGCGCCGCTGACACCGACCTGGAACTGACCGTCGAGGCGGTCTAGAAGCCCGCTAGAGCAATTTCAGGAAAAGTGTGAAACGGTTTTCCGTCCGGAATTGCGCAGAATCAAAGAGATAGAACAGTTCGGCGTTTCGGTGAAACGATGAACCGCTCTAAGCAGCACCGATGCGCAACAGGTCGTGGAGATGGACGAGGCCGATCGGCCGTCTGCCTTCGACCACCATCAGGCTGGTGATGGCCGAATCGTTGATCGTCTGCAGCGCCGTTGCCACCAGCGTGTCGGGCGCGGCCATTTTTGGCTCTCTGGTCATCACCTGATCGACGCTCATGGCCAGGAGATCGCTGCCGATATGGCGCCTGATGTCGCCATCGGTGATGATGCCGATCAGCTTGCCGTCCGCGGCAGTCACCGCCACGCAGCCAAACCCCTTGCGCGACAATTCGAGGATCGCTTCGCGCATGCCGGTGCCGGACGACACCAGCGGCAGCCTGTCGCCGACATGCATGATCTCGCGGATCTGCGTCAGGTTGGCCCCGAGCTGGCCGCCGGGATGGAACGTCCGGAAATGGTCCGGGGTGAAGCCGCGTGCCTCGAGCAGCGCGATGGCCAGCGCATCGCCCATCACCATTTGCAATAGTGTCGAGGTCGTCGGCGCAAGCCCGTGCGGGCAGGCTTCCGGTGCTCGCGGCAGCAGAAGCACGACGTCGGCCGCGCGCGCCAGAGCCGATTTTTCACCCGCAGTGACCGCGACCAGCGGAATCGAGAAGCGCCTCGAATAGGCGATGATGCCCTTGAGCTCGAGGCTTTCGCCCGACCACGAAAGGGCGACGATGGCGTCATTCCTGGCGATCATGCCGAGGTCGCCGTGATTGGCTTCGGCAGGGTGGACGAAGAAGGCCGGCGTGCCGGTCGAGGCGAGCGTCGCGGCGATCTTCGAGCCGATATGGCCGCTTTTGCCGACCCCGGTGACGATGACACGGCCATCGATCTGCGACACCATGCCGACGGCCCGTGCGAACGGCTCGGCCAGCCCGTTTTCGAGAGCGTCTGCCAGTGCCGCGACGCCGGCCTGCTCCGTCGCCACCGTTCTCAGCGCCGAGGCAATCGCGGCCTGCCCATCGTGCCGCTTCCTGTCTGGGGATTTCACGTCCATGGACGATGCGATTAGCGCTTCGGCGCGCGCCTGTCCAACGGAATTGCCGTCCCGAACCTCCTGACGGGCCATCCCTCAACGCTCCGTTAACCATCCCCATTTACGGTTTCGTAAGTATGGCGCGCGTGCGCCGCGCAAGCAGTGGTGCCGATGTCCGGGTTTCAGCCTCAAAACAAAATGGGACGAAAGGGCAAGGCGGTTTGCGCTTTGCTGCTGGCAACCAGTGTCTTTGCGTTGTCGCGGCCGGCACTGCTTTGCGCCCAGGAAACCGAACTGCGCGGCGAGGTTGCGGAATCGACAATCCTGGACGACCAGCAGTACAAGATCAGGCAATCGAGCATAGCCGGAACCCAAGCCGCGCAGGCTGCTGCAACCGCCAACGACAATACGCCGCTGCCTACCTATCGTCCGGCCAGCCAAGGGGCGTTGCCTGACAACGGCACGGGCGAGGCGGCCACAACCGGCGGCACTTTCGATCCACCAGCGGCCAGCGGCGACCCATTTCCCGACAACCCTGCTCCGCCCCCACGACGGCGGCCAAGCGTAACGCAACGCGCCGCCAACGCGGCCAATGCCGAAGACGAGACCGCGGACAGCCAGAAGCGCAAGAGAACCGCGACTGCAGCGACGGCGACGACCGATGACACCGACACCGCCACCATAGACGAGCAGGATACGGTCAACCGCCGTGCCGTCACCGTCGATTCCGCCGAAAGGCTCAGGCTCGACCCCGGCGCCGAGCGCATCGAAGCCATCGAGGGCCAGAACAAAAAGAACGAGGACGACCCGTTCGCCGCCACCGGCATCAAGCTCGGCTCCTTCGTGATCCGGCCGACGCTCGAGCAAGGCCTGACGTCTTCGACAAACGCCGATTCGAGCAGCCTCGGCAAGCCGGCATTGCTGTCGGAAACGACGCTGCGCTTCAACGCCGTCTCCGATTGGCGGGAGAATTCGGCGACGGTTGAGGGCTATGGCATCTTCCGCGAAACCTTGTCCGGCTATGACATTCACGAGGCGCAAGGCCGCGTCGACGGCACACTCAACATCGATCTCGACAATGATCTGCGCGCCATCGCCAAGCTGGGCTATGAGGCCGTGCCCGAATCGGCCTCGGCGCCGGACGCAGTCGTCGGCGCCGTTGGCCAGCCAGTGCGGCAGACAGTGAACGGAAGTCTCGCCGTCGAGAAGGATGCCGGCAAGATGCGCTTCGCGCTGACCGGCGCGGTCGAGCACGACATCTTTGGCGACGCCAAGCTTTCGTCAGGCGGATCGCTGTCGCAGAAGGGCCGCGATTCGACGCTATACACGGCCATTTTGCGCACCGGTTACGAGATCTCGCCTGCCATCACTCCGTTCACCGAAATCGAGATCGGCCGGCGCGCTTATGATTTGCGCGTCGATCCAAACGGCTTCCAGCGCTCCTCCAGCAGGCTTGGCGCACGGGCCGGCGTCGAGCTCGATCTCCGCGAGAAGCTTAGCGGCGAGTTCTCGGTCGGCTGGCTGCGCGAGGCCATCGACGACGACCGCCTGCCGGCGATTTCGGGCGCGACGGTCAATGCCGATCTCAAATGGTCGCCGGAACGCGAAACCACGATCGGGCTCACCGCACAGACGACCGCCGAGAACACGACGAATGCGGGCGAAAGCGGCTCCATGCTCTATTCCGGCAGCCTCACCGGCGAGCGGCAGATCCGCGCCAACCTGACCGGAAATGCCGCTCTCGGCCTTGAATGGCGCGACTATACCGGCTCCGACGATCATGATTTGACGCTGAGCGCCGAGGCTGGGCTGACGTGGTGGCTGAACCGCTACACCGGGCTCACCACCCGCGCCAGGACTGAAAAACTGACCAGCAACCTGGTTGGGCGCGACTACACGGCCAACAGCATCTTCGTCGGCTTGAAGTTGCAGCGCTAGCCGGTGTTGAAACTACAAGGCTACGCCGCGGCGTTCTGACGGCGCGAGTTCGTCCAGAAGCGTGCGAATTACACCGGCCATGCTGGCATTCATATCGCTGCGCCAAAGTGCGAAGGCAACGTTGGCCTCGACGAAGCCTTCGGGCGAGCCGCAGTCGAACGTCCGCCCGCGGTAGTGGTAGCCGTAGAAGGGCTGTTGCTTCTGCAGCTTCAGCATTGCATCGGTGAGCTGGATCTCGTTGCCGGCACCTTTTTCCTGACCTTCGAGTATCTTGAATATCTCCGGCTGCAGGATATAGCGCCCGTTGATGTAGAGGTTCGACGGCGCCGTGCCGGTCTTCGGCTTTTCCACCATGCCGGTGATGCGGAAACCGTGATGCGCGTCCTCGCCGCGGCCGACAATGCCGTATTTGTGCGCCTCGGCCGGATCGCACTCCTGCACGGCGACGATGTTGTTGCCAGTCTCGGCGTAAAGCTCGACCATATCCTTCATGCAGCTTTTTTCCGACTGCATGATCATGTCGGGCAACAGCAGCGCAAAGGGCTCGTCGCCGACGAGCTCGCGCGCGCACCAGACGGCGTGACCAAGGCCGAGCGGTACCTGCTGGCGGGTGAAGCTGGTCTGCCCCGGCGCCGGCTGCAGCCGCTGCAGGCGGGCGAGCTGGTCGTCCTTGCCGCGCTGCGCAAGCGTGTCGTAGAGCTCGAACTGGACATCGAAGTGATCCTCGATGACCGCCTTGTTGCGGCCGGTCACGAAGATGAAATGCTCGATCCCCGCATCGCGCGCCTCATCGACCACATACTGGATGACCGGCCTGTCGACGACCGTCAGCATTTCCTTGGGAATGGCCTTGGTGGCGGGGAGAAAGCGCGTGCCGAGACCGGCAACCGGGAACACTGCCTTGCGAACTCTCTTCATGTGCCAATTATCCATTTGCATGCCTGTTCGGCAATCCCGATTCGAGACATTTTCATGCCGAAATCGAGGATTACTGAACGGCGGGTCAGAAATCTCAGCTGGTAAAGCATTGACGCATCTTTTCACCCCGGACGGCACCTATGGTAAACCAAATGCTAACCGGGTTCGGCGATGAATAGTCTTCCTGAGATGAAGAAGGAGGAAAAGATGTCCGTTCGCAACGCCGCAAGGCGCTTCACCAGCGTCCTGACGGCCGCCAGCCTCTCGCTTGCCTTGCTCATGCCCAGCGGACCGGCTTTTGCCGATGCCGGCTTCCGCCAATGGGTCGCCAGCTTCCGTGCTACCGCCGTGGCGAGCGGCGTTTCCGGCTCCGTCTACGACCAGGCATTCAAGGGCATCAACGACGCTGACCCGGTGGTGCTGGAAAAGGCCCGTACTCAACCCGAATTCACCGCACCCGCCTGGGATTATTTCGACAACCGCGTCCATGACCAGTCGGTCGCCGTCGGCCAGCAGATGGCAAGGAAATGGAAGCCTTGGCTGGACAGGATCGAGGCAAGATACGGCGTCGACCGCTACATCCTGCTGGCCATATGGTCGATGGAATCGAACTATGGCGAAACCCTCAAGCGCGATGATATCATGCGCAGTGTCGTGCGCTCGCTGGCGACGCTTGGTTATGCCGACCCCAAGCGCGCGAAATTTGCCCGCACCCAGCTGATCGCAGCGCTGAAGATCCTGCAGACCGGCGACATCGACGAAAGCCATCTCAGCGGCTCATGGGCTGGTGCGATGGGGCATACCCAGTTCATCCCTACCAGCTACCTGTCCTATGCGGTCGATATGGACGGCAACGGCAAGCGCGACATCTGGAATTCGATTCCCGACGCACTGGCGACAGCCGCCAATTTGCTGCGGAAGAACGGCTGGCAGGCAGGCAAGACCTGGGGTTATGAGGTCAGCATTCCGGACGGCAAGAAGCTGCCTGGGGGCTCGAAGTCGCTGTCGCAATGGCAGGCGCTGGGCGTCACCCGTGCCAACGGCAAGCCGTTCAAGAACGGTGCGGACAAGGCGACGTTGAAGCTGCCCGGCGGCCGCGGCGGGCCAGCCTTCCTGATGATCAAGAATTTCTCGGTCATCAAGCGTTACAACAATGCCGACAAATATGCGCTCGCCGTGGGCCTTCTTGCCGACGAAATCGCCGGCTATGGCGGGCTTGTGCAGGACTGGAAACGACCGTTTACCAAGCTCTCCTTCGAGGAGAGGCAGGAGCTTCAGAAGCGACTTTCCGAGCACGGCTATTACGACGGCAAGTTCGACGGCAAGATCGGTGACGGATCGAAAACCGCCATCATGGCCTTCCAGGCAAAGGCCGGCTTGACCCAGGACGGGTATCCGAGCAAGGAAGTGCTCAAATGGCTCAGGCAGAACTAGAGCCGGTTACGGGATGGAGAGGGTGATTGGTTTCGGCTGCGCGCATCCGGTTAATCGTTCGTCGCGTGCCGATCCTGGTTCTGGCGATCGCCGTTCTGGCAGTCGGCGCCGCCAGTGCCTTTCATACCTCGGCCATGGCGCAGGAGCCGGAAAGTCGTGGCTGGTCGCTGCGCGACCTGTTGTTTCCGCGCAGAAGCGAGCGGTTTGAGCAGCCGCCGCCCGAATTCCAGAGGGAATTCCAGAGAACGAAGCCCAGGGCCAAGCTGAGAAAGCCCCGGTCAGTTCGCCGGCCGCCGGCCGAGCCGACAACCCCGGTGGCCGAGAAGGCGCCGGATGCACGCGTCGTTCTGGTGGTCGGCGATTTCATGGCATCTGGGCTGGCTGAGGGGCTCGACGCCGCCTTTGCCGAGAACACCGGCGTCAGGATTGTCGTCCGTGCCAACGGATCGTCCGGCTTCGTGCGTGATGATGTCTACAACTGGCCAGAACAGGTCAAGTCGCTGATCGCTGCCGAAAAACCGGCAGCCGTCGTCGTCATGCTCGGATCCAACGACCGGCAGCAGATGCGCGTCGGCGATGTGCGCGAGCAGCCGCGATCCGAGAACTGGACCAAGGAATACGAGCGCCGGACCGAAGCGTTCGGCAAGGCCATCGCCGCAACCAAGGTGCCGTATCTGTGGGTTGGCATGCCGGCTATCCGGGTCTCGAAAATGACCTCCGACATGCTGGCCTTCAACGACATCTTCCGCTCGTCCGCTGAAAGCCACGGCGGCGAATTCGTCGACGTCTGGGACGGGTTTGTCGACGAGAACGGCGCCTTCATCACCAGCGGACCGGACATCAACGGCCAATCGGTGCGCCTGCGCTCCGACGACGGCATCAACATGTCGAAGGCCGGCAAGCGCAAGCTCGCATTCTATACCGAAAAGCCGCTGATGAAGATCCTTGGGCTGGCCGCGCCGGGAAGCGTGGTGACTGCTTCTGCCCCGGCCGGCGCTCCCGTCGAGGCGCCGGCACCTGCTGCCGCACCTATAGCCGTCGATCGCACCGTGCCGATGCTGCTCAGCGATCCGGCGCTGGACGGCGGCTCGGAACTTCTCGGCGCCGCCCCGCCGGCAAAAGCGGACAAGCATTTGCCGGGCGAAAGGCTTGTCGTCGAGGGCAAGGCGCCCGACGCCTCACCGGGCCGCGCCGACGATTTCTCGTGGCCGCCCAAGACACAGCCGGCGACGGCGGCTGCATCCGATACGACGACGGCGATCCGGCAGTAAACAGAACCTCTTCGGAACCGGCTCAGCGCGGCAGCACGCTCGATCCCATCAGCGCCTCGTCGATGGCGCGCGCCGCCTGGCGGCCCTCGCGGATCGCCCAGACGACCAGCGACTGGCCGCGCCGTACGTCGCCAGCCGCATAGAGCTTTTCGACAGTGGTCCTGTAGTCCCGGTCATTGGCCTCGACGTTCTTCGAGCGGCGGCTGTCGGTGACGATCTTCATCTGCCCGTCGAGTTCCGACACCGGCCCGCGAGCGGCTGGCCCGGCAAAGCCGATGGCGATGAACGCGAGATCGGCGCGGATGACGAATTCGGTGCCGGCGATCGGCTTGCGCTTTTCGTCGACCTCGCAGCATTTGACCCCGGTCAGTTGGCCGTCCTCGCCGATGAATTCAAGCGTCGCCACCTGGAATTCGCGCTCGGCGCCTTCGGCCTGCGAGGATGACGTGCGCATCTTGGTCGCCCAGTAGGGCCAGACCGACAGCTTGTCTTCCCTTTCAGGCGGCTGCGGGCGGATGTCGAGCTGGGTGACGCGCACCGCGCCCTGGCGGAAGGCGGTGCCGACGCAGTCTGAGGCAGTGTCGCCGCCGCCGACAACGACGACATGCTGGCCGCCGGCAACGATCGGGCGCGATGGCCATGCCACCGACTGGATCGGCTCGCCGCCGATACGCTTGTTCTGCTGCACCAGGTAGGGCATCGCGTCGTGCACGCCGTCGAGATCGTCGCCCGGGATGTTGGCCGGACGCGGCGTTTCGGAACCGCCGCAATAGAGCACCGCGTCACATTCGGCGAGCAGTTCGGCGACCGGCTTGTCGACGCCGACATTGACGCCGCAATGGAAGCTGACACCCTCGCCCTGCATCTGCTCGATGCGCCGGTCGATATAATGTTTCTCGATCTTGAAGTCGGGGATGCCGTAGCGCATCAGCCCGCCCGGCCGGCTCTCGCGCTCATAGACGTGAACGTCATGGCCGGCGCGGCCGAGTTGCTGGGCAGCGGCCATTCCCGCCGGCCCCGAGCCGATGATCGCGACGCGCTTGCCGGTCTTCCGTTCCGGCGGATAGGGCCGGATATGGCCGGTTTCATAGGCCTTGTCGGCAATCGCTTGCTCGATCGTCTTGATGGCGACCGGAATGTCCTCGAGGTTCAGCGTGCAGGCTTCCTCGCAAGGTGCCGGACAGATGCGGCCGGTGAATTCCGGAAAATTGTTGGTCGAATGCAGGTTGCGGATCGCGTTTTCCCAGTCGCCATTGTAGACGAGGTCGTTCCAGTCCGGGATCTGGTTATGGATCGGGCAGCCGGTCGGTCCATGGCAATACGGAATGCCGCAATCCATGCACCGCGCGGCCTGTTTCTCGACCTCCTTGTCCGACATCGGCAGCGTGAATTCGCGGAAATGCCGGATGCGGTCGGAAGCCGGCTGGTACTTGTGCACCTGCCGGTCGATCTCGAGAAACCCTGTTACCTTGCCCATAGTCCAGTCCCTGCTGTCCGGAAGGCACGCCTGGCGACGCACCCGTTAACCTCATAAGGCAGCCGTGGCAACCTTCAGTCCGAGGTCAGGATTGCTGATGAAGATGGTTGCCGGGACGCACGGCCTCCCGGCAATTTCCAATCTATTCCGCCGCCACGTTCATGCGCATCCGTTCCATCTCGATCAGCGCGCGGCGGTATTCGACCGGCATGATCTTCCGGAATTTCGGCCGGAAAGTTGTCCAGTCGTCGAGGATTTCGCGACCTCGTACCGAGCCCGTGTAGTGGACGTGGTTGGAGATCAGTTGGTAGAGCCGCTCCTCGTCGTGGCTGGTCATATCGCCGGATACGTCGACACGGCCCTTGTGGTCGAGATCGCCGCCATGGTGGAGCAGCTTTTCCATCAGGTCGTCCTCTTCCGGAACCGGCTCCAGCTCGACCATCGCCATGTTGCAGCGTTCGGCGAAATCGCCCGCCTCGTCGAGCACATAGGCGACGCCGCCCGACATGCCGGCGGCGAAGTTGCGGCCGGTCTGGCCGATGACGACGACGATACCGCCGGTCATGTATTCGCAACCATGGTCGCCGACGCCTTCAACGACGGCGGCGACACCCGAATTGCGCACGGCAAAACGCTCGCCGGCAACGCCGCAGAAATAGGCCTCGCCCTCGGTTGCGCCGTAGAGCACGGTGTTGCCGACAATAATGGACTCGGCAGCAACGATTTTCGTGTTCTCCGGCGGACGGATGACGATGCGGCCGCCCGACAGGCCCTTGCCGACATAGTCGTTGGCCGCGCCCACCAGTTCGAACGAGACGCCGCGCGCCAGGAAGGCGCCAAAGGACTGGCCGGCCGTGCCGGTGAGCTTGACCGAGATCGTGTCCTCGCGCAGGCCTTTGTGCTTGAAGCGCTTTGCCACCTCGCCTGACAGCATGGCGCCGGTCGAACGGTCGACGTTGCGGATCGGCAGTTCGATGCTGACCGGCTGCCTGGCTTCGAGCGCCGGTTTTGCCAGTTCGATCAGCTTGCGGTCGAGCACGTCGTCGATCGGATGCTTCTGCCGCTCGGTCCAGTGCACCGCCTCGTGCGGCGCATCCGGCTTGTAGAACATCTTGCTGAAGTCGAGCCCGCGCGCCTTCCAGTGCTGGATCAGCTCGCGCTTTTCCAGAAGGTCGGTGTCGCCGATGATCTGGTCGAGATGGGTGCAGCCCATCTCGGCAAGCAGCGCCCGCACCTCTTCCGCCACATAGAAGAAGAAGTTGATGACGTGCTCGGGCGTGCCCTTGAAGCGCTTGCGCAGCACCGGGTCCTGCGTCGCGACGCCGACCGGGCAGGTGTTGAGATGGCACTTGCGCATCATGATGCAGCCGGCCGCGATCAACGGCGCGGTCGAGAAGCCGAACTCGTCGGCGCCGAGCAGTGCGCCGATGACGACGTCACGTCCGGTGCGCAGGCCGCCATCGACCTGCAGCGCGACGCGCGACCTGAGACCGTTGAGCACCAGCGTCTGGTGCGTCTCGGCAAGGCCCATTTCCCACGGGCTGCCGGCATGCTTGAGCGAGGTCAGCGGCGAAGCGCCGGTGCCGCCGTCATAGCCTGATATGGTGATGTGGTCGGCACGCGCCTTGGCGACACCGGCCGCAACCGTGCCAACGCCGACTTCCGAAACCAGCTTGACCGATACGTCGGCCGCCGGATTGACGTTCTTCAGGTCGTAGATGAGCTGTGCCAGATCCTCGATCGAATAGATGTCATGATGCGGCGGCGGCGAGATCAGGCCGACGCCCGGCGTCGAGTGCCTGACCTTGGCTATGGTCGCATCGACCTTGTGGCCCGGCAGCTGGCCGCCCTCGCCGGGCTTCGCCCCTTGCGCAACCTTGATCTGCATCATGTCGGAATTGACCAGATATTCCGCCGTGACGCCAAAGCGTCCCGAGGCGACCTGCTTAATTGCCGAGCGTTCGGGGTTCTTGCCGCCACCCGGCAGTGGCAGATAGCGATCGGCCTCTTCGCCGCCCTCGCCGGTGTTCGACTTGCCGCCGATGGCGTTCATGGCGCGCGCCAGCGTCGTGTGCGCTTCCCTTGAGATCGAGCCGAAGGACATCGCCCCGGTCGAGAAGCGCTTGACGATATCGGCCGCCGGCATCACCTCGTCGAGCTTGACCTTCTTGCGCCCGGTCTCTTGCGCCAGCCTGATCTTGAACAGGCCGCGAATGGTCTGCGCCTGTGCCGTCTCGCTGTCGATCTGGGCGGAATAGTCCTTGAACGTCTCCCACGAGCCTTGGCGCACGGCGTGCTGCAAGGTCGCCACTGCGTCCGGCGACCAGATGTGGGCCTCGCCGCGCATGCGGAACATGTATTCGCCGCCGACCTCGAGGCTGTTGCGCAGCACCGGGTCGTTGCCGAAGCCGTCGGTGTGGCGGCTGACCGTTTCGGCGGCGATCTCGTCCAGCCCGACGCCTTCGATCAGCGTCGCCGTACCGGTGAAGTACTTCTGCACGAAGTCCGACTTCAGTCCGATGGCATCGAAGATCTGCGCGCCGCAATAGGACTGGTAGGTCGAGATGCCCATCTTGGACATCACCTTCAGGATGCCCTTGCCGATCGACTTGATGTAGCGGGAGACGACCTCGTAGGCATCGACCTCCGCCGGCAATTCGCCACGCTTGTGCATATCGAGCAGCGTGTCGAACGCGAGATAGGGGTTGATCGCCTCCGCGCCGTAGCCGGCGAGACAGCAGAAATGATGCACCTCGCGCGGCTCGCCGGATTCCACGACGAGCCCCACCGACGTGCGCAGTCCCTTGCGGATCAAATGATGATGCACGGCGGCCGTTGCCAGCAGCGCCGGAATGGCGATGCGGTCCGGCCCGAGCTGACGGTCCGACAGGATAATGATGTTGTAGCCGCCGGCGACCGCCGCCTCGGCGCGCTCGCACAGCCGGTCGATGGCGCCCTGCATGCCGGCCGCGCCTTCATTCGAACCGTAAGTGATGTCGATCGTCTTGGTGTCGAAACGGTCTTCGGTGTGACCGACGGAACGCAGCTTCTCCAGATCGCCATTGGTCAGGATCGGCTGGCGCACTTCGAGCCGCTTGCGGCGCGAATTGCCGACAAGATCGAAGATGTTGGGCCGCGGCCCGATGAAGGACACCAGGCTCATCACCAGCTCCTCGCGGATCGGGTCGATCGGCGGATTGGTGACCTGTGCGAAGTTCTGCTTGAAATACGTGTAAAGCAGCTTCGATCTGTCCGACATTGCCGAAATCGGCGTGTCGGTGCCCATCGAGCCGACCGCTTCCTGGCCGGTGGTCGCCATCGGCGACATCAACAGCTTGGTGTCCTCCTGAGTGTAGCCAAACGCCTGCTGGCGGTCGAGCAGTGAGACATCCCTGCGCAGGGCGCGCGGCTCGACCGGGTTGAGATCCTCGAGGATGAGCTGGGTGTTGGCGAGCCAGCTCTTGTAGGGGTGCCTGGTCGCGATCTCCGACTTGATCTCCTCGTCGGAAACGATGCGGCCCTTGTCCAGGTCGATCAGCAGCATGCGGCCGGGCTGCAGCCGCCACTTCTTGACGATCCTTTCCTCCGGCACCGGCAGCACGCCGGCTTCCGAGGCCATGATGACGCGGTCGTCATCGGTGACGATGTAGCGCGCCGGCCGCAGCCCGTTGCGGTCGAGCGTGGCACCGATCTGGCGGCCGTCGGTGAAGGCAACCGCCGCCGGCCCGTCCCACGGCTCCATCAGGGCTGCGTGATACTCGTAGAAGGCCTTGCGGTCCTGACCCATCAGCTTGTTGCCGGCCCAGGCTTCCGGGATCAGCATCATCATGGCGTGGGCGAGCGAATAGCCGCCCTGCGTCAGGAATTCGAGCGCATTGTCGAAGCAGGCGGTGTCCGACTGCCCTTCGTAGGAGATCGGCCACAGCTTCGAGATGTCGTTGCCGAACAGTTCGGAATCGACCGAGGCCTGCCGTGCCGCCATCCAGTTGACGTTGCCGCGCAGCGTGTTGATCTCGCCATTGTGGGCGACCATGCGGTAGGGATGCGCCAGCTTCCACGACGGGAACGTGTTGGTCGAGAAGCGCTGGTGGACCAGGATCAGCGCCGTCTCGAAACGCGGGTCGGTGAGGTCCTTGTAGTAGGCGCCGACCTGATAGGCCAGGAACATGCCCTTGTAGACGATGGTCCGCGACGACATCGAGACTACATAGAAGCCGTTGTCGACGCCTTTGGTCTCCTCGTGGATACGGCCGGAAATGACCTTGCGCAGGATGTAGAGCCGCCGCTCGTAATCGTCGTCGTTCTCGATCTCGGCGCCGCGGCCCAGGAACACCTGCCGGTGCACCGGCTCGGAAGCGGCGATGTCCGGCGCCTTGGACAGCGATGAATTATCGACCGGCACGTCGCGAAAGCCAAGCAGCGGCTGGCCCTCGAGCTGCGCCACCTCGGCGATGATGCCTTCGATATGCGCCTGCAGCTCCGGGTCGCGCGGCATGAACACATGGCCGACGGCATAGTGGCCGGGCTTCGGCAGTTCGACCCCTTGCTTGGCCATCTCCTCGCGGAAGAAGCGGTCCGGCAATTGCACCAGCACGCCGGCGCCGTCGCCCATCAGCGGATCCGCGCCGACGGCGCCGCGATGCGTCAGGTTTTCGAGCACGGCAAGGCCGTCCTCGACGATCTGATGCGACTTCACGCCCTTCATGTTGACGATGAAGCCGACGCCGCAGGCATCATGCTCGTTGCGCGGATCGTAGAGGCCGTGCGCGGCATAGCCGGTGCTGGTTCGCCCAATATTGGTCAGGGACGGATTTTTGACGGCTGCCGCTTTCGTCTGCGCGGCCTTCGTCGCAGATGGCGTCATATCCGTCATCGTCCTGTCCTCCGTTCCGTCCCCTTCGGGCGCTGGTTTCCGTCGGGAAGCGCGTGGCTTCCCTTTCAATCTTGCGGCACGTCTTGCGAAATTCTTGCCGACCGTGCGGCTTTCCGCATCGTTCGCATATGGTATTCGTACAGGCCGGAGCCAGGCTGTCTAGCTGTCGCTCGCGGCAATGCCGCAGAGGCGCAATCATATGCCAATGCGGCCAGTTTTGTGCGACAAAATAAGACAGCACTACTGTCCTAAATTTTTATGACAGAAATTTTGGATGCGCACAAGACCGATTCACAAAATTCTTGAAGCTTTCACGACAGAAAATTGCGCGGAACGCCGTGCCAGCGTAACCTTCAGTCGCTGCATCTACGCTCATGCCTTCCGCTGGCTTTAGCGGATTTTCGGTATCTGCCCCTTGCGGCCGGCATGCGAAAGCGGCCAAGCTCGCACCGATTTCCCCAGCATAGGCAGACGTATGATTTTCGCTTCCGACAATTGGGCAGGCGCCCATCCCCGTATCGCTGCCGGCCTGTCGGCCCATGCCGACGGCTTCTCCACCGCCTATGGCGAGGGCGCCCTCGACAAGGCCGTTTACCAGCGCTTCAATGAAATCTTCGAATGCGAGGTCGCGGTGTTTTTCGTGGCCACCGGCACCGCCGCCAATTCGCTATCGCTGACTACCTATAACAAGCCAGGCGGCATTTCCTTCTGCCATCGCGAATCGCACGTCATCGAGGATGAATGCGGTGCACCGGAATATTTTACCGGCGGTTCGCGGCTTTATTCAGTTGAAGGCGCACTCGGCAAGATCGATGCCGGCAATCTGGAACGGGCTGTGGACCGTTTCGCACCCGAAAACGTCCATTCCGGGCGGCCGGTTGCCGTTTCGATCACCCAGTCGACCGAAGTCGGCACCGTCTACTCGCTGAACGAAATCGCCAGGATTTCGGCGATCGCAAAGCAGCATGGACTGCCGCTGCACATGGATGGGGCCCGCTTTGCCAATGCGCTCGTCGCGCTGGAAACGACGCCCGCCGAAATGACCTGGAAGCACGGCGTCGACATCCTCTCCTTCGGCGGCACCAAGAATGGCTGTTGGTGCGCCGAGGCGATCGTGCTCTTCGACCTCGAGCGAGCCAAGGAATTGGCCTTTTTGCGCAAGCGCACGGCCCAGTTGTTCTCGAAATCGCGCTTCATCGCCGCGCAATTCGATGCTTATTTCAGGGGTGGGCTATGGCTCGACACGGCACGGCACGCCAATGCGATGGCGGCACGGCTTGCCGCGGCGATCGAAGATTCCCCTTCGGCCCGGCTGGCCTGGCTGCCGCAGGCGAACGAGGTCTTCGCGGTCATGAAAAAGGCCGAGGCCGAAAGCATGCAAGCGGCAGGCGCGGCCTTCCATGACTGGCACAGGCCGCTCGGCTATGACGGCCACATCGGCGAGGACGAAGCGCTCTATCGCTTCGTCACCAGCTTCGCGACCACGCCCGACGAGGTCGACCGTTTCGGCTACCTGCTCGCCGGATAGCAAGCCTTACCCACCAGCAAAAAGAGCGGCGCATTGCTGCACCGCCCTTTCTTCCCGGGGAGTTGGCGTCCCGGGAGAATTTAGCTGCCTGGCTTAGGCGGCAGTCTTGGCCTCGATCTGCTTGGCCTTGGCCGGAGCCGAGGTGATCGCGATCTTGCGCGGCTTCAACTCTTCGGGGATGTTGCGCTTGAGGTCGACGAAGAGCAGGCCGTTCTTCAGCGCGGCGCCGACAACCTCGACGTGATCGGCAAGCTGGAAGCGGCGCTCGAAGGCTCGGCTGGCGATACCGCGATAGAGCAGTTCGGAGCCTTCGCCATTGCCTTCCTCCTTGCGCTCACCCTTGACGGTCAGCACATTGCGGTGAGCCTCGATCGAAATCTCATCTTCCGAGAAGCCGGCCACAGCCATCGAGATGCGATAGGCATCCTCACCCGTGCGCTCGATGTTGTAAGGCGGGTACGTCTGGCCTTCCGGCTGCGCAAGCGAATCGAGCATGGTGAACAGCCGGTCGAAACCGACGGTCGAACGGTAGAGCGGGGAAAAATCAACGTGACGCATGGTGTGTTCTCCTGTTGAGCAACAAGGTTGCGTATGGCCGGTGCGAAACCCGTAACGGCCTTCCGGATGGGCCAGCGGCCCCGACATTGGCGGCCGCATGACAAATTTGGGAAGCGGACGACGGCATTTCAAGATTTTCTCGCGTCCGAACGGGACCGGTCCCGGCCCACGTCCCGATGCCGATGAACGGCAGATGAACCGTGGCTTCGGCGAGCGTTCAGCCAGGCGGCATTAAAACTGTTCTCGAGATCACGAACAGGTCGCCGGAAAAGGCGACACGACGAGGCCGAACCGGGTGTAACGTCCCTTCCTCCCGGGTCGACAGAGGCCGGAAGCACGCCCAAGGCTGCTTCCGGCCTTGCTTGTTTACTGCCTCGGTCGACCTCCCCGCGTCCCGAATTGCTTTGCTTTTGGCGCATGGGCGTTTATGCCTGACTTGCGCCTGTCGGCACCGACCCCAACCAAACACCGTATGACCGATCTTATCCACCAGCCCCCCCTCTTCAACGAAACTCCGGGCAATCCGCTGCCGGAAAACGCAGCCGGAGGCTTCTTCACCACGCGCGACGGCAAGAATATCCGCTATGGGCTGTTTGCCGCGGTTGCTCGCCCGATGAAGGGCACCGTCGTCGTCCTGACCGGCCGCAACGAGTGCATCGAGAAATATTTCGAGACCATTCGCAACCTTGCCGACCGGGGCTTTGGCGTGGCAACCCTCGACTGGCGCGGCCAGGGCGCTTCCGACCGGCTGATCGGCGACCGACAGCGCGGCTACGTCCGGAGCTTCTTCGACTACACCGGCGATCTGGAGCAGTTCTTCGAGGAGATCGTGCTGCCCGATTGCCGAGGACCCTACTACATACTGGCGCATTCGGCTGGCGCGGTGATTGCGCTGCTCGCCGCGCCCTCAATGGCGAACCGCGTGCGCCGCATGGTGCTGATCGCACCGTTCTTCACCGTGCCCGACCTGCCGGTTTCGGTAAAAACCGTTCGCCGCATCTGTTCGCTGTTCTGCCTTCTCGGCCTCGGCCGGCTCTATGCCGCATGGGGGCCGCGGCCGAAGGAATCGGTGCCCTTCGCCATGAACAAGCTGACCAGCGACCCGGCGCGCTACCGGCGCAACACGCTGATCTACGAAACCTATCCGCAGCTGGCGCTCGGCGGACCGACGATCCGCTGGCTGAAGGCGGCCACGGAGGCGTCCTTGATCGTCAGCGACCCGGGTTTCATGGCCAAGATCCAGGTCCCCTTGCTGATGATCGCCGCCAGCGCCGACCAGGTCGTCTCGACCAGGGCAGTCGAAGCCTATGCGAGACGTCTGCGTGTCGGCTCGCTAGTGATGATCGACGGCGCCCGCCATGAGATCCTCCAGGAAGCCGACCTCTATCGCGAGCAACTGCTTGCGGCATTCGATGCTTTCATTCCAGGAACCGGCGACGCTGTTTGACCGCTTCGCCGGCGCCCGGCAACAAAGCCCGCGCGGTTCGCTTGCCCGGCACAGCTCGCCCCTTATTCCCGTTCAGGCATCGAGCGCTAGGTTGCTGCCAAAGAGGTTGGAGGCCATTCGCCGGGAGAAATGCGACCATGAACGCATCGAACACGCTGTCACGTCAGGGGCATCGGCTACTGCAGATTGGCGTCGCGCTGCTGCTGTTTTCGTCATTCGAAGGGTTTGCGATCCCATACTTGGCCGCGCCGCGACTCGGACTGTCCGTGCACACGCTCAGCGCCCTGCAGGGCGTCCTCCTGCTGGCGCTAGGTCTCACATGGTCTAGGCTCAATCTCGGCGCGGCGATGGCGCGGGTTGCGTTCTGGCTCCTGATCTATTCGGCTTTGGCGATCCTGGCCGCCTATGTGATGGCCAGCATCTGGGGGGCCGGCAATGAGACAATGCCGCTCGCGGCAGGAGCCTCCCACGGGAGCGCTTTTCAGGAGGATGCGATCAAAGTCGTGGGGTATTCATCTGCGCCGTCGGGCCTCATCTCTTTCGCGCTCATTCTGTGGGGCCTACGTCTCAGGGCGCTTGGCCCTCCGCTAAGCCGCTGATCTATACCGCGGCTTGCTCGCATCTCGTTCGCCGGATGCTCAGCCGCGCAGCGCCGCCATCGCCGCCGCGTGCAGCTCCGGTGTCGCCGCCGCCAGGATGTCGCCGCCCTTTTCCGCCGGTCCGCCCTCGAAAGTGGTGACGACGCCGCCTGCCTTCTCGATGATCGGGATCAGCGCCACGATGTCGTAGGGCTTCAATCCGGGATCGGCGACGATATCGACGCTGCCCGCCGCCACCATGGCGAAGGCATAGCAGTCGGTGCCGTAACGGGCGAGTTGGACCTGCTTCTCGAACAGATCGTAGCGCAGGCGAGCGTCTCCCTTGAACAGCGCCGGCGTAGTGGTGAACAGCGTCGCCTCGGCGAGATTCGTCGTCTTGCGCGTCGTGAGTCTTCGCGGGCCACCCGGACCTTCATAATGCGAGCCGGAGGCATTGGCGTAGAACAGCTCGCCGGTGAAGGGCTGCGACATCATGCCGGCGACGGCATCGCCGTCGACCGTCAGTCCGACCAGTGTCCCCCACACCGGCAGGCCGGAAATAAAGGCGCGTGTGCCGTCGATCGGATCGATCACCCAGACATGCCGGCTGGAGATGTTTTCGCTGCCGTGCTCCTCGCCGAGGATGCCGTGATCGGGGTATTGCGCTGATATCACCGCCCGGATGGCGCGCTCGGCTTCACGGTCGGCCTCGGTGACCGGGTCGAAGCTGCCGCGCTCCTTGTTGGTGACCGCGCCCTGATTGCGGAAGCGCGGCAAGGTCTCGGCTGCGGCGGCACGCGCAATGCGCCGCATGAACTCGATGCTGATATCCAACTGATTCTCCCGCTTCAGCATGTTTGAGATGCCGGTTTGCCTACGGATTTATGCCGAAACAAGGGCGTTTGTGCCGAAACAACGGGCGTTCGGAGCCTTTCGCATGATGCCAACTGTTGCTCGAATGCAACGCAGTCGTCGTGGAAATGCAATTTCCACTTCACAGTGAATTAAAAAAGCCGGAACGCGCCTTGACATTTGTGCAGCGCACAATACGTTTGTTCTCGGACAGGGGTTCCTGTCCATGCCCTCCTTGGGCGTTTCCTCCCTAGACTTCGACCGTGTCGTGCAAACGATGCGGTCTTTTTTTACGCTGCCGCATGAGCGGCGAGTACCGCGATTCCGCGCCTATTCGGCGGCCAGCGGCAGATCCATGAAATTGTGATCGGGCATCGCCATCAGTTCGGCCGAAAACCGCGCCAGATCGCCGGCCAGGGCGTCGAAACCAGCCGATCTCTGGAACGTCCGCTCATTCATGTAGAGCCCGCGATTAACCTCGATCTGCAACGCATGCAGATGGCGCACGGGGCGGCCATAGTGCTCGGTAATGAAGCCTCCGGCATAGGGCTTGTTGTGGGCGACGCTGTAGCCCATGCCGGTGAGCAGGCCGATCGCCGTCTCGGTCAACGCCGCCGCCGCGGAGATGCCGAACCGGTCACCGACGATGAAATCCGGCCGCAATCCGCTGTCGCCGACCCTTATGCTTGCCGGCATCGAGTGGCAATCAATCAGCACGGCATAGCCGAAGCGCGCATGGGTTCTGGTCAAAAGCCGTTTCAGCGTCTCGTGATAGGGCTTGTAGACCGCTTCGATGCGCGCCACGGCTTCGGCCAGCGGCAAGCGGCCGGAATAGATGTCGAGCCCCTCGCCTACCAGCTTGGGCACGGTGCCGAGCCCGCCGGCCACCCGCGCCGAGCGGATGTTGCAGAATGACGGCACCGGTTCGGCGAACATGCGCGGGTCGAGTTCCCACGGCTCCCGGTTGACGTCGAGATAGGCGCGCGGGAAGTTTGCCGCCAGCATCGGCGCGCCGAGCGCGACGGCACCGCCGAACAATTCCTCGACATAGCAGTCCTCGGAGCGGCGGATGGCGTTGCGGTCCAGCTTGGCCATCGCCATGAACCGGTCCGGATAGTAGCGGCCGCTATGCGGCGAGTTGAAGAGGAAGGGAACGCGCTGTTCGGCGCCCGATCGGATTTCGAAGGGTGGAACGACCGAAAAATCCTCGGCTGCCGTTTTCAATTTGAACGAACCCGGAAATACCAATGCATCATGATAGGAAAGTGCCACCTCGCCGTCCGCATGTCCAGCCGCCGAAGTGCCAGCCAAATCAGGATTGTGCGCCCAACGTTCACTTGATGTTTACCGTCACCTCCTCATATACAGCATGGTTAACGGGCTTGCCGCACGGCATTGTCGGTTGGGTGATTCGGACGGGACAAGATGGCACGCATTCTGCTGGCGGAAGACGACGACGACATGCGCCGGTTCCTCGTCAAGGCGCTCGAGCGCGCCGGTTATCAGGTCAGCGATTTCGACAATGGCGCCAGCGCCTATGAGCGGCTGCGCGAGGAACCTTTTTCGCTGCTTTTGACCGACATCGTCATGCCCGAGATGGATGGCATCGAGCTCGCCCGCCGCGCCACCGAGATCGATCCCGACCTCAAGGTGATGTTCATCACCGGCTTCGCCGCCGTCGCGCTGAACCCTGATTCCAAGGCACCGAAAGACGCCAAGGTGCTATCGAAGCCGTTCCACCTGCGCGACCTCGTCAACGAGGTCGAAAAGATGCTGCAGGCCGCCTGACGCTCTTTTGTCGCGTCTTGATCGACTAGAGCAATTCCAGGAAAAGTGTGAGGCGGTTTCCGTCCGGAATTGCGTCAAAACAAAGAGACAAGCCAGCCATTCTTTCCCTTTTCCCGCTATTGACGTGCCGAACCAAAAATGGTGTATGCGCGGCTTCGGATGGGCGTGTAGCTCAGCGGGAGAGCACTGCATTGACATTGCAGGGGTCACAGGTTCAATCCCTGTCACGCCCACCATCCAGATAATCCTCAATTGGCCGTCGGTATTTTTTCGTCGACTGACGTTCCCGGCCTATACCGGCCTCAGGCCGCGCCGAGGCGCAGATCCCCGGTTTCGACGTGCTCTAGAAACCAGGCATACGTCTGTTCCAATCCGCTGCGCAGCGAGTAGCGCGGGCGCCAGCCGGTGGCGAACAGGCGCGACACGTCCATCAGCTTGCGCGGCGTGCCGTCCGGCTTCGTCGCATCGAATGTGATCGTCGCATCGGCGCCGGCGACCGACACGATGGTGCGGGCAAGATCGGCAATGGTGATGTCTTCGCCAGAGCCGACATTGATGTGGCTGTCGCCCGAATAATTCATCAGCAGCCAGACCAGGGCGTCGGCGGCGTCGTCGACATGCAGGAATTCGCGCATCGGCGTGCCCGATCCCCACACCTCCAGGCTCTTGCGACCGGCGCGCCTGGCCTCGTGCGCCTTGCGCATCAGGGCCGGCACGACATGGCTTGAATTGAGATCGAAATTGTCGCCCGGACCGTAGAGGTTGGTCGGCATCGCCGAGATGTAGTCGACGCCGTATTGGCGCCGATAGGCCTGGCACAGTTTCAGCCCGGCGATCTTGGCGATCGCATACCATTCGTTGGTGGGTTCGAGCGGCCCGGTCAGCAAGGCGTCCTCGGAGATCGGCTGCGCCGCGAATTTGGGATAGATGCAGGATGAACCGAGAAACAGCAGCTTCTGCACCTCGTTGCGGAAGGCGCTGTCGATGACATTGTTCTGCATGACGAGATTGTCCTGCAGAAAATCGACCGGAAGCCTGTTGTTGGCCAGGATACCCCCGACCTTGGCCGCCGCCATCACCACTGCAGCCGGCTTGCGGTCGGCCATCCAGCGCCGCACGCCGGCTTGGTCGAGAAGATCGAGCTCGGCGCGCGAGGCGGTCAGGACCTCGCAATCCTCGTCGGCCAATCTGCGCAGGATCGCCGAGCCGACCATGCCGCGATGTCCGGCCACGAAAACGCGCTTGCCCTGAAGGTCGAAGGTCATCAGCTTACCCCAATGCAGAACGGCAGCTTTGCCGGTTGGCCGGCGGAGCGCCGGATCGGCTTCTCTGTTGGACGCATACCGCATACAGATTTGCCCAGACAAGGCAAATCGCAAAGCTACCGAACCTGGCTTTGGATCGGACACAGCGTTTGCGATCAGACGCCCGCTACCGCGCAGAGGCTTGTCATTCTGGTAATGGCAAGCTCCGGCTCCGCCAGCAATCCTGCCTGGTCGGCAAGGCGAAAGACATCGGCATAGTGACGGATGCCGCGCGCCGATTGCATGCCGCCGATCATCGAGAAATGCTCCTGATGTCCGTTCAGCCATGCCATGAAGACGATGCCGGCCTTGTAGTATTCGGTCGGCGCCTCGAAGATTTTGCGCGACAGCGGCACTGTCGGGGCCATCAGCGTGTCATAGCCGGCGCGGTCGCCGTCGGCCAGCTTTGCCAGTGCCGCATTGGCGACCGGCGCGATGGCATCGAAAATGCCGAGCAGCGCGTGCGAATGTCTGTCGCCGTCGCCGGCGATCAGCTCGGGGTAATTGAAGTCGTCGCCGGTGAACATCACCACGCCCTCAGGCAGCCGGTCCCTGAGCGCAATCTCCTTGCCAGCATCCAGCAGCGATATCTTTATGCCCTCGACCTTGCCGGCATGGCGTTCAATGATCGCGACCACCGTCTCGAGCGCGGTTTCGAAATCGCTGCTGCCCCAGTAGCCTTTCAGCGCCGGGTCGAACATGTCGCCCAGCCAGTGCAGGATGACCTTGCCGGAGGCCTGGGACAGGATGCGGTCGTAGACGCCGATATAGTCGTCGGGGCCTTTGGCGACCGCCGCAAGCGCGCGGCTGGCCATCATGATCGCCTTGCCGCCAAGCCCTTCGATGAAGCCGAGCTGCTCTTCATAGGCCGCGATGACATCGTCGAGCGTACTCGCGGCACCCGGCGCCAGATGGTCGGTGCCGGCGCCTGACGCGAGATCGGCCCCCTCCACGCTGCGCGCCTCGATAATGGAGCGGCGGATCAATTCCCTGGCGTTTGCCCAATCGAAACCCATACCGCGCTGCGAGGTGTCCATCGCCTCGGCGACGCGAAAGCCGAGCCGCCAAAGATGACGGCGAAACGCCATCGTCCTGTCCCAGTCGACCGCCGGCCTCGACCACGGATCGGTCATGGCGAGGGGATCGGCAACGACATGGGCGGCGGCGTAGGCGATGCGCGAGAACCGCGCGCCGGCCACAGGCTGCACCGGCTGGCCGACAAGCCGGTAGCGGACACGGCCGCCGCCTTCCCCAGGCAAGGTGATGTCCATGGCTCTCTCCCTTCCCAACGCCTATTAAATGGAACGTTCCAATAAATCAAGATATTTTGCCCCCTGGCTCGCGCAGCTCAAAATTGCTGCATCGCAGCAGGCGAAAGTCCTACTTGTCAGAGGATTGCGCCCACTCAGCCGCATTTTTCTCGGGTTCGCAAAAACGCGATTGACTCAAATGCGCCGCAGGGATTAGATCGTTCCAATAAATCGCATAAGAAACCACCGGGAGGACAGATCTGGATGGCCAGCCGGGCCAAGGCAACGATACTCGACATCGCCCGTGAGGCGGGCGTGTCCAAATCGACTGTATCGCTGGTGCTGCAAGGCAGCGGGCTTATCCGGCCTGAAACCGCGCTCAAGGTGCGCAAGGCGATCGAGGATGTCGGCTATGTCTACAATCGCGGCGCCGCCAATCTGCGCAAGGCCCATTCCAACGTCATCGGCATGGTCATCAACGATCTCACCAATCCGTTTTTCGCCGAATTGGCGGTCGGCATGGAGCGCGTCTTCCAGTCGGCCGGCGTCGTGCCTTTCATCGCCAATACCGCTGAAAACCCGGTGCGCCAGGAAGAGGTTTTGAAATCGTTGATGGAGCAGGGTGTCGCCGGGCTCGTCGTGTCGCCGGCGCGCGGCACCACGCCTGGCGCGTTCCGTCGCCTTGAGACCGCAGGCGTTCCGGTCGTCTTCGTCATGCGCCGGCTTCCCGAAAGCCGCATCCCGGTGATCACGCCCGACAATCATCGCGGCGCCTATCTCGCCACCGCCCATTTGATCGGCAAGGGCCATCGCCGGGTGGCCTTCTTCGGCGGCTCATCCGACCTTGTCGTCTATCACGAGCGGCTGGGCGGCTTTCGCGAGGCCTGTGAAGTGCTCGGCATCGCGCCAGCCGACAGGCTGGTCTTCGAGGGCGAAACCAGCCGCAAGGGCGGCATTGCCTGCCTGGAAACCGCGCTTGCCATGGCCGCGCCGCCGACCGCGGCTCTTTGCTTCAACGATGCGGTCGCCTTCGGCGTCTTGCTGGCGCTGCGCAAGCGCGGCCTAGAACCAGGCGCGGACTTTGCCGTCGTCGGCTTCGACGACGTGGCCGAGGCCGAGCACTACATGCCGGCGCTCACCAGTGTCGCGGTGAACACCGCCGGACTCGGCGAGCGCGCCGCCCACGTCGTGCTGAAGATGATCCAATCGCGCACCACGCGCGCCGAGGATCATATCGGCGCCGTCAACCTCGTGGTCAGGGAAAGCTGCGGCCCCGATCGCAAGGAGCATGGCTGTGCAGGAATGGGAGACGCTGCATGACCGTCAGTTGGGGGCTGATCGGCGCCAGCACGATCGCAAGACAGTTCATGATCGGCGCCATCCGCGCGCAGCCCGACGGCGAAATCGCCGCGGTGATGAGCTCCAGCCCGGAGCGGGCTACCGCCTATGCCAGTGAAAACCGCATTCCGGCGGCGGTCTCGACGCTCGACGCCCTGCTCAAATCAGATATCGACGCCGTCTACATCTCGACCACCAACGAATTGCATCTCGAACAGGCACTCGCCGCCATCGAGGCGGGAAAGCATGTGCTTTGCGAAAAGCCGCTGGCGCTGACCAGCGCCGACGCGCGCAAGATGGTCGCGGCGGCCAGGGCCGACGGCGTCGTGCTCGGCACCAATCACCATCTGCGCAATGCGGGCTCGCACCGCGCGATGCGCGAAGCGATCGCTGCCGGCCGCATCGGCAGGCCGATCGCCGCGCGCGTCTTCCACTCCGTCTATCTGCCGGAAAACCTGCAGGGCTGGCGCATCACCAGGCCGGACGCCGGCGGCGGCGTGGTGCTCGATATCACCGTCCACGACGCCGACACGCTGCGGTTCGTGCTCGGCGACGATCCGCTCGAGATCTCGGCCTTCACGCAATCGGCCGGCATGGCCGCCGGCGGACTGGAAGACGGCGCCATGTGCCTCTGGCGCTTCAGATCGGGCGTCATTGCGCAGTCGCATGAGGGCTTCACCACCAAATTCGCCGGCACCGGCTTCGAGGTGCATGGCAGCGAAGGCTCGCTGATCGCCAAGGACGTGATGACGCAGAAGCCGATCGGCACGGTTTTGCTGCGAACGGCAAAGGGCGAGGAGGAATTGAGCTTCGACCGCGAAGACCTCTATGCCCGTTCGCTGCGCCAATTCCACGCGGCGATCCGTGGCGAGGGCCAGCCTTCCGCCACCGGCGAGGACGGCGTCTGGTCACTGACCGCAGCCGAGGCGGCATTGCAATCGGCCAGGTCCGGCAAGGCCGTTGCCATCGACCCGAAGCTCGGGAGCGAAGCGTGAGCAAGCTCGTTTCAGCGGCTGAGGCTGCCGGCCTGATCAGGGATGGCGTGGTCGTTTCCGTCTCGTCGTCGAGCGGCCTCGGCTGTCCGGACGCGGTGCTGGCCGCCATCGGCCAGCGCTTCGACGCCGAGGGCCATCCCAGGGACATCACGACGCTGCACCCGATCGCCGCCGGTGACATGTACGGCATCAAGGGCATCGATCATCTAGCCAAGCCCGGCCTGTTGAAGCGCACTTTGTGCGGTTCGTATCCCTCCGGCCCGTCATCCGCCGAACCGCCGCATATCTGGAAGATGATCGGCGACAATTCGGTCGCCGCCTACAACGTGCCGTCCGGCATCCTGTTCGACATGCATCGCGAGGCCGCCGCCAAGCGTCCCGGCGTGCTGACCAAGGTCGGGCTCGATACCTTTGCCGACCCGCGCCACCAGGGCTGCGCGATGAATGCCGCCGCCAGCGAGCCGATCGTTTCGGTGCAGCAATTCGACGGCGAGGAGTGGCTCTATTTCCGCTCGATCGTGCCCCAGGTCGCGATCATCCGCGCCACCACCGCCGACGAGCGCGGCAACCTCACCTATGAGCATGAGGGCGCCTATCTCGGCGGCCTCGAACAGGCGCTGGCCGCCCGCAACAATGGCGGCATCGTCATCGCGCAGGTCAAGCGCGTCGTCGAGACCGGTACGCTGAAGCCGCACGATGTGCGTGTGCCGGGCGTGCTGGTCGACCATATCGTGGTGGCGCCCGACCAGTTGCAGACGACGCTGACGCCTTACGATCCGGCCATCTCCGGCGAGATCTTCCGGCCACTGTCGAGCTTCCGCAACGCCGAGATGAACGTCCAGAAGGTCATTGCCCGCCGCGTCGCCATGGAGCTTGCCGACGGCATGGCGGTCAATATCGGCTTCGGCATCTCGGCCAATGTGCCGCGCATCCTGCTCGAGGAAGGCCAGCACGGCAAGGTCACCTGGGTCATCGAACAAGGCGCGGTCGGCGGCGTACCACTGCTCGACTTCAAGTTCGGCTGCTCGTCGAACGCCGACGCCTTCATGCCCTCGCCGCACCAGTTCATCTATTTCCAGGCCGGCGGCTTCGACGCCTCGCTGCTGTCCTTCCTGCAGATCGACCGCCACGGCTCGGTCAACGTGTCCAGGCTGTCGGCGCGGCCGCATGTCACCGCCGGCGCCGGCGGCTTCGTCGACATCACCGCGCGGGCGAAGAAGATCGTCTTTTCCGGTTTCTTCAATGCCGGCGCCAAGCTGTCGCTGGCCCGTGGCGGCATCCGCATCGACCAGGAGGGCAAGGTCAAGAAAGTCGTCGGCGAGGTCGAGCATATCTCCTTCTCGGGCAAGCGTGCCGTCGCCCAAGGACAGGACATCACCTACGTCACCGAGCGCTGCGTGATGAAGCTGACGCCGGCAGGGCTGATGGTGACCGAGCTGGCGCCGGGCATCGACCTCGAGCGCGATGTGCTGGCGCAGGCCGAGATCCCGCTCGCCGTAGCCAACGATCTCAGAGTGACGCCGGATGCGCTCTACCGGGACCGGCCGATCGGCCTGTCGCTCAATGGCGGCGCCTCGCTTGGAGGCGCCCATGGCTGAGCGCCTCGTCACCTTTGAAACCGACGGCGCCATCGGCACAATCACGCTGCGCCGGCCGGAGAAATTCAACGCCCTCGACATCCCGATGCTGCGAGCGTTGGAAGCGGCACTCGACGAAGCCGAGGCGGCGGACGGCATCCGCGTCGTGCTGATCTGCGGCGAAGGCAAGGGCTTTTGCGCCGGCGGCGACGTCGAGGCATGGGCAGAAATGAGCGCCGCCGATTTCCAGGTGCAATGGGTTCGCTACGGCCACCGCGTCTTTGATCGGCTGGCGCGGCTGCGGCAGCCGACGATCGCCGTGCTTGCCGGCCATGCGCTGGGCGGTGGGCTGGAATTGGCGGCTGCATGCGACCTCCGCGTCGCGGAAACGCAGGTGAAGCTGGGGTTCCCCGAAACCTCGATCGGCGTCGTTCCCGGCTGGTCCGGCACACAGCGCGCCGTGCGCCGCTTCGGTGCGCAGGCGGTGCGGCGGATGGCGCTCGGCGGCGAGGTGTTTCTGGCGGCCGAGGCTCTTGCGCTGGGGATTGTCGACCGGGTGGTCGAGACCGGTAGGGCGTTCGCCGAAGCCAAGGCCTTGGCCGGCAAGATCGCCGAGCGCGGCCCGCTCGCGACCGAAGCCGCCAAGCTGATGATTGCCATCGCCGAGGGCGAAGAGAGTGCTGCCGCGACCGAAGCGCTGGCCAGCGGCTTCATCGCGCTGACAAGCGATCTCAGGGCCGGCGTCGAGGCTTTCAAGGCCAAGCGGAAGCCGGCGTTCTCAAGATCTTAGGAACCTGAAACTCACATGAACGCGCCTCTCAACATCACCATGCCCGTCGAGGCAGCCGCTGCGCCGAAAAACTACCGGCTGCTGATCGACGGCAAGTTCGTCGACGCCCAGGACGGCCGCACGCTGGAGCGCAGCAGCCCCGGCCACGGATTCACCGTCTCGCGCTATGCACAGGCCGGCGCGGCGGACGTAGAGGCGGCAGTACAGGCCGCGCACAAGGCCTTCGAGACCGGCCCGTGGCCGCGGATGAAGGCCGCCGAGCGCGCTGCGATCCTGCTCAAGGCGGCTGACCTGATCGAGGCGCGGCTGGACGAGATTGCCCGGCTCGACGCGCTGGAATCCGGCAAGCCGATTGCCCAGGCGCGCGGCGAGATCGGCGGCGCCGTCGATATCTGGCGCTATGCCGCGGCACTTGCGCGGACGCTTCACGGCGAAAGCTACGCCAATCTCGGCGATGCCATGCTCGGCGTCGTGTTGCGCGAACCGATCGGCGTCGTCTCCATCATCACGCCGTGGAATTTCCCCTTCCTGATCGTCAGCCAGAAACTGCCCTTCGCGCTCGCCGCCGGCTGCACGGCGGTGGTCAAGCCGAGCGAGATGACCTCGGCCTCGACCTTTGTTCTCGGCGAGATCCTGATGCAGGCCGGCCTGCCGGACGGCGTCGTCAACATCCTTGCCGGGCTGGGCGCCGATGTCGGCGCACCGATGGTCAGCCATCCGCTGGTCGAGATGGTGTCGTTCACCGGCTCCACCCGCGTCGGCAAGATGACCATGGCGTCTGCCGCCAACTCGCTGAAGAAAGTCTCGATGGAGCTCGGCGGCAAGAACGGCCAGATCGTCTTTCCCGATGCCGACCTCGAGGCGGCCGCCGACGCGGCGGTATTCGGCGGCTTCTTCAATGCCGGCGAGTGCTGCAATGCCGGCAGCCGGCTGATCGTTCATGAGGCGATCGCCGACGAGTTCCTCGGCGCCGTCAAAGCACTCACCGCCAAGGTGATTGTTGGCGACCCGCTCGACGACCGCACCAAGGTCGGCGCGATGATCTCCGCCGACCATGTGACCAAGGTCACCGGCTACGTGACGGCAGCAGAAAACGACGGCAGCCGGATCTATTGCGGCGGCAAGCAGCTTGCTTCGAGCGGCGGCCAGTATCTTGATCCGACCATCGTTGGCGACGTCACCGAAGACATGGCCATTGCGCGCGAGGAAGTGTTCGGTCCGGTGCTCTCGGTGCTGACTTTTGGATCGATTGAAAGGGCGTTGCACATCGCCAACAACACGCCCTATGGTCTGTCGGCGGGCGTGTGGAGCGCCAGCATCGATACCTGCATGTCGGTGGCGCGGAATGTGCGTTCGGGAACCGTTTGGGTGAATACGTTCATGGAGGGTTATCCCGAGCTGCCTTTCGGCGGCTACAAGCAGTCCGGTCTTGGACGCGAACTCGGCAAGCGCGCCGTCGAGGATTATACAGAAGAAAAGACAATCCAGTTTCATCGCGGCCAGCGCACCGGATGGTGGGTCGGCTGAGTTGGGAAGAACCCGGTGGGCATCCGCCGGTCGTGCAAGTTCAACAAGGGAGGAAGTACATGTTGCGCAAACTGCTTATCGGGACGGCTCTCGCATCGGGCGTTGCGTTCGCGGCCCATGCCGAGGACGTCAAGGAAGTCCAGATGCTGCATTGGTGGACGTCGGGCGGCGAAGCTGCCGCGCTGAACGTGCTCAAGCAGGATCTGGCCAAGGAAGGCTTTGCCTGGAAGGACGTGCCGGTGGCCGGCGGCGGCGGCGACGCCGCCATGACCGCGCTGAAGGCGATGGTGGCAGCCGGCAACTACCCGACCGCCTCGCAAATGCTTGGCTATACCGTGCTCGACTACGCCGCGGCCGGCGTTATGGGCGACCTGACCGAGACGGCGAAGAAGGAAGGCTGGGACAAGTCCGTTCCGACGGCCTTGCAGAAATTTGCAGTCTATGACGGCAAGTGGGTCGCGGCCCCGGTCAACGTCCACTCGGTCAACTGGCTGTGGATCAACAAGGCGGTGATGGACAAGATCGGCGGCACCGAGCCCAAGACCTTCGACGACTTCATCGCGCTGCTCGACAAGGCCAAGGCGGCGGGCGTCATCCCGCTGGCGCTGGGCGGCCAGAACTGGCAGGAAGCCACCATGTTCGACTCGGTCGTGCTGTCGACCGGCGGGCCCGAGTTCTACAAGAAGGCCTTCAACGACCTCGACGAGGAGTCGCTGAAGTCCGATACGATGAAGAAGTCGTTCGACAACCTCGCCAAGCTCGTCACCTATGTCGACCCGAACTTCTCGGGCCGGGACTGGAACCTCGCCACCGCCATGGTCATCAAGGGCGATGCCCTGGTGCAGGTCATGGGCGACTGGGCCAAGGGCGAATTCAACGCCGCCAAGAAGGTCCCGGGCACCGACTTCCTGTGCTACCGCTTCCCCGGCACCGAGGGCAGTGTCGTCTACAACTCCGACATGTTCGGCATGTTCAACGTGCCGGAGGACCGCAAAGCCGCCCAGATCGCCCTGGCCACCGCCACGCTGTCGAAGAGCTTCCAGTCGGCCTTCAACGTCGTCAAGGGCTCTGTTCCGGCCCGCACCGACGTGCCGGACACCGATTTCGACGCTTGCGGCAAGAAGGGCATAGCCGACCTGAAGGCCGCCAATGAAGGCGGCACGCTGTTCGGTTCGCTGGCGCAGGGCTATGGCGCGCCTCCGGCGGTTGCGAACGCCTATAAGGATGTCGTCTCGAAGTTCGTCCACGGCCAGATCAAGACCTCGGACGAGGCCGTGACCCAACTGGTCAGCGCGATCGAAGACGCCAAGTAAGGCACCCGCCCATGTGAATGATCTCCCCGGCGCAAGCCGGGGAGATCCCCTGCGGCGAGGTTTTGCGGTTGCGCCGACCGGCACGCTTCGTGCCGCAGAGGCCGCGACGACAGAATTCCGGACCCGCGATACGGAATGGACAGATGAGCATAGTTGCTGAAACCAGTATCACGCTGACGCCGGAGCACGATGCCCGTCCGGGCGCCACGGTGCGCTCGCGCCTTCAGGACGCGCTGCCGAAGCTCGTGCTGGCGCCGAGCTTCGCCGCCACTATCGTCTTCGTCTACGGCTTCATCCTGTGGACGATCTATCTGTCCTTCACCAACTCCAAGACCTTTCCTTCCTACGCCATCACCGGGCCACGCGCCTATCAGCGGCTGTGGCGCTGGACTTTCGAAAGCGATCCGCCGTCCTCCTGGTACACATCGATCACCAATATGGGGATTTTCGGCTTCCTCTATATTTCCATCTGCCTGGCGCTCGGCCTGTTCCTGGCGATCCTGCTCGACCAGAAGATCCGCGGCGAAGGTGTGCTGCGGCCGATCTATCTCTACCCGATGGCACTGTCCTTCATCGTCACCGGCGTTGCCTGGAAATGGTTCCTCGACCCCGGCCTCGGCCTCGAGCAGACATTGCACCAATGGGGCTGGACGAGCTTCCATTTCGACTGGATCAAGAACAAGGATTTTGTCATCTACACGGTGGTCATCGCCGGCGTCTGGCAGGCGTCGGGCTTCATCATGGCGATGTTCCTGGCCGGCCTGCGCGGCATTGACGGCGAGATCCTTAAGGCGGCGCAGATCGACGGCGCCACCACGTTCCAGCTCTACCGTCGCATCGTCATCCCCATGCTGCGGCCGATCTTCCTTTCGGCTTTGATCGTGCTCGCGCACCTCGCCATCAAATCCTACGATCTGGTCGTCGCGCTGACCAGCGGCGGGCCGGGCGGCTCGGCCTGGCTGCCGTCCAATTTCATGTATGAGTACACCTTCAAGCGCAACGAGATGGCCGTCGGCTCGGCCAGCGCCGTGATCATGCTGATGACCATCACCGCCATCATCGTTCCCTATCTCTATTCCGAGCTTCGGGAGAAGCCGCGATGAGCGCCATAGCCACTCCTGCCCGCCAGAGCACTGGCGGTATCAGCGCCAGGACGGTCAACCGTATCGTCATTTACGGGCTGCTGGCGCTGTTCGCGCTGTTCTACCTGATGCCGCTGTTCGTCATGCTGGTGACCTCGTTCAAGACCATGGACGAGATACAGAACGGCAACATGCTGGCGCTGCCGCAGGAGCCGACCTTCGCGCCCTGGATAAGGGCGTGGAGCGAAGTCTGCTCGGGTCTCACCTGCGTCGGCATGAAGGGCTATTTCTGGAACTCGATCAAAATGGTGGTTCCGGCCGTCGTCATCTCGACCCTGCTCGGCGCACTAAACGGCTATGTGCTGACGAAGTGGCGCTTCCGCGGGGCGACGCTGGTGTTCGGGCTGATGCTGTTTGCCTGCTTCATCCCGTTCCAGTCGGTCCTCTTGCCGATGGCAACGATCCTCGGCAGCCTGGGCCGGTTCGGCGTCAAGCTGCAGAACGCGACCGGCCTCACCTTCGGCTTCGGCAATCCGACGGTGAACCTGGTGTTCGTTCACGTCGTCTACGGCATCGGCTTCACCACCCTGTTCTTCCGCAATTATTACGAGGCGTTTCCGAACGAGCTGGTGAAGGCGGCGCAGATCGACGGCGCCAGCTTCTTCCAGATCTTCCGGCGCATCATGCTGCCCAATTCGCTGCCGATCATCGTGGTGACGGTGATCTACCAGTTCACCAACATCTGGAACGACTTCCTGTTTGCCTCCGCCTATGCCGGCTCCGGCGACGTGATGCCGATGACGGTGGCGCTGAACAACGTCGTCAACACCTCGACCGGCGTCGTCGAATACAACGTCAACATGGCGGCGGCGATGATCGCCGCGCTGCCGACGCTCCTCGTCTATGTGCTCGCCGGTCGCTATTTCGTGCGCGGCCTGATGGCCGGCGCCGTCAAAGGATAATCGCATGGCTTTTCTGGAAATTGACGGGTTGAAGAAGCGTTTCGGAGCGGTCGAGATCCTGAAAGGCATCGACCTCGACCTCGAAAAGGGCGGCTTCCTCGTGCTGGTCGGGCCTTCCGGTTGCGGCAAGTCCACGCTGCTCAACACCATTGCCGGCCTGGAAACCATCACCGAAGGCGAAATCCGCGTCGACGGACGCACGATCAACGATCTCCACCCCTCCAAGCGCGACATCGCCATGGTCTTCCAGAGCTACGCGCTCTATCCGAATATGACGGTGGCCGGCAATATCGCCTTCGGCATGGAGATGCGCGGCGTGCCGGCCGGCGAGCGCCAGAAGGCCATCGACAAGGTGGCGAAAGTCCTGCAGATCGGCCATTTGCTGAAGCGCAAGCCAAGCCAGCTTTCCGGCGGCCAGCGCCAGCGCGTCGCCATGGGCCGGGCGCTAGTGCGCGATCCGAAGCTGTTCCTGTTCGACGAGCCTTTGTCCAATCTCGACGCCAAGCTGCGCGTCGACATGCGCATCGAGATCAAGCGCCTGCACGCCACCACCGGCACCACGATCGTCTACGTCACCCACGACCAGATCGAGGCGATGACGCTGGCCACCAAGATCGCGGTGATGCGCGACGGCGAGGTGCAGCAGTTCGGCACGCCGGCCGAAATCTATAACAATCCGGTCAACCTGTTTGTTGCCGACTTCATGGGCTCGCCGGCGATGAACCTGATCCCGGCGACGATCGGCAGCAACGGCAGCGGCTTCTCCGTCGTCATGGAGCGCGAGGCGCGCCAGCCGATCTCGCTGCCGCTGGGCAATGCGCCGGCCGGCCTGTCGGCATTCCAGGGCAAACCGATCATCTTCGGCGTTCGCCCGGAAGCACTGACCGATCCCGAGGGCGCCGAACGCAACGCCTCGAACATCGCCCGCGCCGACTGTCACATCGAGGTCATCGAGCCGGCCGGCTCGGATACGTTCGCGGTCACCAATCTCGGCGGCAAGGCGGTGGTGGCGCGGCTGCGCGCCGATGCCAACATCCAGCCCGGCACGGTCACGCCGCTCGCCTTCAACCTGACCAAGGCGGTGTTCTTCGATCCGGCGACCGAGAAACGCATCGTCTGACGGCCATGACAAATCCCGACATCGTCATCATCGGCTCCGGCATAGGCGGCGCCACGATCGCCTCCGGCCTTGCCGGCAGTGGCGCCTCGATCCTGATGCTGGAGCGCGGCGAACCACTGCCGGCAACCCCGCACGCACGCGACACCCGCGCCATCTTCGTCGACGGCCATTATCGGCCGAAGGAGATGTGGCTCGAGGCCGGAGGTGCTGCGTTCAATCCCGGCAATTACTACTATGTCGGCGGCAATTCGAAATTCTACGGCGCCGTGCTGATCCGCTACCGCAGGCAAGACTTTTCGGAGATGGAGCACTATGGCGGCATCTCGCCGGCTTGGCCGTTTTCCTATGAGGAATTCGAGCCCTGGTATTCCACGGCCGAGCAGCTTTTCCGCGTGCGCGGTGCGCTCGGCGAAGACCCGACCGAGCCGTTCCACTCGATGCCCTACCCTTTCGGGCCGGTACCCGACGAGCCGCCGATCGCGCGCGCCCGCGCCGAGCTCAGGAGCCTGGGTCTGCACCCGGCATCGCTGCCGCTCGGCGTCGACATCGAAGCCTGGCTGAAAGACGGCAGCACGCCGTGGGACGCGTTTCCCAACACCGGTGCCGGCAAGGTCGACGCCCAAACGGGGCCGCTGGCGTCGGCCCTTGCCGACCAGAACATCAAGCTCGAGACCGGCGCCCACGTCGAACATCTCGAGGCATCGCCGGATGCGAGGACAATCGCCGCCGTCCATTATCGACAGAACGGTACGCTGAAGAAAGTCGCGCCGAAGCTGGTCATCCTATCGGCCGGCGCGGTCAATTCCGCCGCCATCCTGCTGCGCTCGCCCACCCCTGAGGGCAAAGGCGGTGGCAAAGGCCTGGCCAACCGCTCCGACCAGGTCGGCCGCAACTTCATGAACCACAATTCGAGCGCCATGCTGGCGATCGATCCACGCCGCCGGAACAAATCCGTCTACCAGAAGACGCTGATGCTGAACGATTATTATCTATCCGACGGCAAGGGCGGCAAGCCGCTCGGCAATGTCCAGCTCCTCGGCAAGATCGACGGCAACATCCTCAAGGCCAATGTCAGGCGCGCGCCCAAATTCGCGCTCGATTTCATGGCCGGCCACGCCGTCGACTGGTATCTGATGTGCGAGGACCTGCCCGATCCCGAGAGCCGCATCATGGTCGACGGCAAGGACATCGTCATGCAGTGGCGGCGCTCCAACATGCAGTCGCTCGACGGGCTGACCAAGGTGATGCGCGAGAATTTCCGCGCCTGCGGCTATCCGATCGTGCTGTCGCGACCGTTCGACAAGCGCACGCCCTCGCATCAGTGCGGCACGGTGAAGATGGGCAACGATCCAGCGACCTCGCCGCTGGATCCGTTCTGCCGCTCCTTCGACCACAGCAATTTGTTCGTCGTCGACGCCGGCTTCCTGCCGAATTCGGCCGCCGTCAATCCGGCGCTATCGATCGCGGCACAGGCGCTGCGCGTCGCCGATCATATCCGCAAGACGGAGCTTGCAACATGAGCCGCCCGGCAGCGATCGTCACCGGCGGCACGCGCGGCATCGGCCTTGCCTGCGCCAAAGCGCTCGCAGATTCCGGCTTCGACATCCTCGTCGCCGACCTTGCCGACGAAGCCGCCGACGGGCTCGCCGCTGACATTACAGCGCGCGGCGCGGCATTCGCATACCATCGCTGCGACATCGCCGATCTCGGTGGCCATGCGGCACTTATCGATGCTGCATTGAATGCCTTCGGCCGCATCGACTGCCTGGTCAACAATGCCGGCATCGGCGCCGTCCTGCGCGGCGACCTGCTCGAGCTCAAGCCGGAAAATTTCGACCGGGTGCTCGGCATCAATCTGCGCGGCACCGTATTCCTCGGCCAGGCCGTTGCCAAAGCGATGCTCGGCCTGCCGAGCGATGGTGCGAGATCGATCATCACCATCACCTCGGTCAGCGCCGCCATGGCCTCGCCGGAACGTGCCGATTACTGCATCTCCAAGGCCGGGCTTTCGATGTGGGTGAAGAACCTGGCGCTGCGGCTTGCCAGCGAAAACATAGCCGTGTTCGAGGTGCGCCCGGGCATCATCCGCACCGACATGACCGCCGGTGTCACCGCCAAATATGACGGGCTGATCGACGGCGGGCTGGTGCCGGCAATGCGCTGGGGCGAGAGCGAAGATATCGGTGCCGCCGTGGCGGCGCTCGCCGGTGGCAAGCTCGGCTTTTCGACCGGCTCAGTCATCAATGTCGACGGCGCGCTGTCGGTGCCGAGGTTATGAACAGGTGACGCCATGATCGACTACATCCCATGACCGACTACATAATCGTCGGCGCCGGCCCGGCCGGCTGCGTACTCGCCAACCGGCTGAGCGAAGATCCGTCGCATCAGGTGCTGCTGCTCGAAGCCGGCGGCAAGGACTGGCATCCGCTGATCCACATGCCGGCCGGTTTTGCCAAGATGACCAAGGGCATCGCCGCCTGGGGCTGGTCGACAGTGCCGCAAAAGCACATGCAGGACCGCGTCTTCCGGTACACGCAGGCCAAGGTGATCGGCGGCGGCTCCTCGATCAACGCCCAGATCTACACGCGCGGCAACGCCCGCGACTACGATGCCTGGGAGAAGGAAGAAGGCCTTGCCGGCTGGGGCTATCTCGACGTGCTGCCCTATTTCAAACGCGCCGAGAACAACCAGCGCTACGCCAACGATTTTCACGGCGACCAGGGCCCGCTCGGCGTGTCGAACCCGATCGCGCCGCTGCCGATCTGCGAGGCCTATTTCCGTGCCGGACAAGAGATGGGCATTCCCTTCAATCCCGACTTCAACGGCACCAGCCAGGAGGGCGTCGGCTATTACCAATTGACGCAGAAGGACGCCAAGCGCTCCTCCGCCTCGGTCGCCTATCTCCGGCCGATCCGCGAGCGTAAGAATCTCACCGTCAGGACCGGCGTTCTGGTGACACGCATCGTCGTCGACAAGGGCCGCGCCGCAGGCGTCGAGATCGTCGACAGGCCGGGCGGCCAGCCAACGATCCTGCGCGCCGAACGCGAGGTGATCGTCTCGTCCGGCGCCATCGGCTCGCCGAAGCTTTTGATGCAGTCGGGCATCGGCCCGGCCGACCATCTGAAGGCGGTCGGCGTGACACCGGTGCATGATTTGCCAGGCGTCGGCTCCAACCTGCAGGATCATCTCGATCTGTTCGTCATCGCCGAATGCACCGGCGACCACACCTACGACAACTATGCCAAGCTGCATTGGACGGCGTGGGCCGGCCTGCAATATCTGCTCCTGAAGAAAGGCCCGGTTGCCTCCAGCCTGTTCGAGACCGGCGGCTTCTGGTACGCCGATCCGACCGCCGCCTCTCCCGATATCCAGCTGCATCTCGGCCTCGGCTCCGGCATCGAGGCCGGCGTCGAGAAGCTGAACAATCCGGGCGTGACATTGAACTCGGCCTTCCTGCGCCCGCGCTCTCGCGGCACGGTGCGGCTGAACAGTGCCGACCCGGCCGACCGCCCGCTGATCGATCCGAACTATTGGGCCGATCCCTATGACCGCGACATGTCGATCAAGGGGCTGAGGCTGGCGCGCGAAATCATGCGGCAGAGGGCGCTGCAGCCCTATGTGCTGCGCGAGGTACTGCCGGGACCCGACCTGCAGAGCGGCGACGAGTTGTTCGACTACGCCTGCCGCAGTTCCAAGACCGACCACCACCCGGTCGGCACCTGCCGCATGGGCCACGATGCGATGAGCGTGGTGACGCCCGATCTCAGGCTGCGCGGTATCGAGGGCCTGCGCGTCTGCGACGCCTCCGTGATGCCGCGCATCCCCTCCTCCAACACCAATGCGCCGACGATCATGGTCGGCGAAAAAGGCGCCGATCTGATCCTTGGCCGCGAGCCGCTGCCGCCGGCGGTGTTTTCCACCAACCGAGCGGCATGAGGGATAAAGAATGATCAGGCACTGTGTCTTCGTCAGATTCCGCAACGATGTCGCCGACGCCGAGCGGACGGCAATCCATGCTGATCTCGAAGCGTTGCGGCCGGTGATCGACGGCATGGGCAAGGTCGAATTCAGCGCCAATACCAGCCCGGAACCCTTCGCCCGCGGCTTCACGCACGGCTTCACCATCGACTTCCGCAACGCAGCGGCACGCGATGCCTATCTCGAGCATGAAGCGCATCAGCGAGCCGGCGCAAGACTGGTCGCGGCGCTCGAAGGCGGCACCGACGGGCTGATGGTCTTTGACCTGGAGATCGCCTGACTATCCCATCCTCAGTGCAACGACGCCGGCGACGATGCTAAGCACCGCGGCACCTCGCCATGCCGTCATCTTCTCGCCGAGCGCGAACACCGAGATCATCATGGCGAACAGGATCGATGTTTCGCGCAGCGACGCCACCGAGGCGATCGGCGCCTTGGTCATCGCCCACATCACGATCCAGTAGGCGCCGCCGCTGAGCACGCCGGTATAGATTCCTGCCTTCCAGTCGCGCGCCAGCACCGGCAGCGCCTGTGGGCCGCGAAAGACGACGCACAGCACCAGCGCCCACAGCGCATCGCAGACGAACAGCCAGGCCGCATAACTCGACGCGGTGGCGGCCAGCCTCGCGCCGCTGCCGTCCGACAGCGTATAGCTGGCGATGAAGATCGATGTGCCCAGCGCGAAGCCGACGGCGCGCAGGTTCAATTTCTCCAGATGCGCGCCGCCGCGAAACGACAGCACCAGCGTGCCCGCCGACAACAAGAGGATGCCGACGATGGCGAGCGGCGCCGGCATCTCGGCAACGACGACAATGCCCCCCAAAGCGGCCAGCAACGGCGCGGTGCCGCGCGCCAGAGGATAGGTCTGGGCGAAATCGCCGGCCTTGTAGGCGCCGATCAAGAACGTCCTGTAGCCCATGTGGAAAACAACCGAGGCGAGGATGTACGGCCACACTTCCGGCTTCGGCACCTCGACAAAGGGCAACGTCACCAGCGCCGCGGCACCCATGCCGAGCGTCATCAGCGTGATCGACAGGAAACGGTCGAGATGGACCTTGACCAGCGCGTTCCAGATCGCATGCATGGAAGCGGCGGCGAGCACCGCGAAAAAGACAAACAGGCTCATCGGCGGTTCATCCGCCGCCCGTTCCGATGGCGATCGGCGTCTCCAGGTCGATATCCACCCAGAGCGGAAAATGGTCGGAGGCGATTTGGCCGATTTCGGCACTGACCGAGCGCACGCGCCCCGCAAACATGCCGCCGACGAAGCAATGGTCGAGCCGGCGCTTTGCCACTTTGCCGTCGATGGTCTTCACATGGGTCTGGAAATCCGTTGTCGTTTCTATGGCGACGGCGGCGGCATCGACAAGACCGTCGAGATAGGCGGCACCGCGATGATAGGGCGTGCTGCCGACGATGCGCCGGTACTCGGCGCTGCCTGGCTCCATGTTGAAGTCGCCCATCCAGATCGCCGCCAAGGGGTTTTCGGGCTCCTGTTCGCCATTGCTCCAGTTGCGCGCCGGCTCATCGTCGGCGCCGCTCCACGGGCCGCCTTCGGACGGGGCGCGGCGATGCTCGGCGAGCAAATAGTCGATCTGCTCCAGCCGCTCCTCGGCCGCGATATGCGCCAGATGCAACGACAGCACCCGCACCGGACCGGCGGGGGTGCGGACCATGCATTCGAGTGCCGCGTTGCGGGTGTTGAGCGGCCGCAGCGTGCGCCTGAGCGGCAGCGTATGCAGCCGCGACCAGACGATCGGCAGCTTCGACAGAACCATGGTGCCGAATTGCCGCCGCCGGTTGGCGACGCGGCCGTCACGCCGCTCGCTGGCATCCATGTCGAAGGCCGGGCCATAGGCCCAATAATAGTCGGGCAGCAATTGCGAAAGAAGTTCCGGCTGGTCGTCCTCATTGCTGCGCCGCCAGTGCCGTTCCACCTCCTGCAAGGCGATAATGTCGGCACCGGCCACGACATTGGCACAGCGCGCCAGGTCGTAGCGGCCATCGCTGCCGAAGCCGTACTGGATGTTGTAGCTGACCAGCTTCATTGCTTATCCGGCTCAATTTCCTAGTGGCAGTAGCCGTTCGCCGACAGCCTTGCAATGTGCAGCGAGACGCAGCGGGTTTGGGCCAGCGGCTTAGGGCGTCCTAAGTCGTCAATGGCTGGAACCGACCGGGCGGGGATGCTGCCAGTTCCGACCAGTCGATCTCTTCCTCGAGGCGGTGGTAGGCCTCGTCGCCGATCGTTCCGTCGATGCGCAAGCGCTCCAGCGCATCGCGCTGGCTCTTGATGGCATAAAGACGTAATCTGTCATACTCGGTCGCCGCCTGGGCATCCTCCGGGTTTTCGGCGATGGCGCGCTGGGCGGCATATTGCTCTCGCACCGCGCCTGCCGCGCTCGATGTCTTACCGCTGAGCACGTCCAGCGCCGCCTGCATGATGGCGACGCGCGCCTGCGCCACCTCCCGGTCGACCGTCCGGTCGAGGTCGAGATTGAGCAGAAGCAGCAACGGTTTCAGGCTGACGCCTTGCAGCACCAATGTGCCGAGCACGACCGTGAAAGCGGCGAGCACGATCGGATCACGGCCCGGAAAGTCGGCCGGCAGGGCGAAGGCTGCCGCAAGCGTCACCAGGCCGCGCATGCCGCACCAGCCGATGAGCACGCCGCCGCGGAATGTCGGTGCGTCCTTCCGCCTGTCCTCGTCGCCCAGACGTGCCAGCGCTCTGAGGATCGCGCCGCAGCCCAGCACCCAGACGAGCCGCGATACGATGACGACGGCCAGCACGGCCAGGGCAAAGACGAACGCCTCGCTTTGCCCTTGCTCCGCAAGCCGGCCGACGATCGATCGCGCTTGCAGGCCCATCAGGACGAAGGCCAGGACATTGAGCACGAACACTGCCGTCTCCCAGACCGAGTAGGAGCTGACACGATTCCTTGCCGGCATGCGGCGCGGCGATGTACGTGCGATCGTCATGGCATAGACGACGATCGTGATGATGGCGGAAAGCCCTATTCTGTCGGCCAGGATCCAGACGCCGAAGGTTGAGGCGAATTGCACCACGGTGCCGCTCGCCGGGTCGTCGATGCGGCCGAGTATGGCGAGAGACAACCGGCCGAGCACATAGCCTGCGGCAAGGCTGCCGACCGTCGACAGCAGGATCATCGGTACGGCGCTGCTCAACAGGATGGAGCCCGCGGCTGCGGAAACCGACATCCTGTAGATCAGCAGCGCCGTGGCGTCGTTGAGCAGGCTCTCGCCTTCCAGGATGGCGGTGATGCGGTGCGGCACCTTGAACTGTCCGAGCACGGCCGCGGCTGCCACGGCATCGGGCGGCGCCACGATCGCGCCAAGCGCTATGGCGGCGGCGATGGGCAGGCCTGCCATCGTCCAGCCGACCAGCGCGACCGTCACCGTGGTGAAGATGACGGCGCCCAGCGCCAGCAGGATGAGCGAAACCTTGTAGCGGTTGAGATCGCGCAGCGACGTGTCATAGGCCGCGTCGAGCAGAACCGGCGCGATGAACAGAGCGAGCGCCAGCTCCGGGTCAATCTCGATGGTCGGTGCAAATGGCAGGAAGGCGATGCCGGCGCCGGCCAGCGCCAGCAATGAAGGATAGGGAATCTGCAGACGCCGCGACAGCGCGGTCAGGGCGACCGCGATAAGAAGCAGGACAAGGGTGAGTTCAAAGAGCGCCATGCGTTATGGTAGCGGTGAAGCCGGGCGATTGGCACTGCAAAAAACGGCCACGGTGCTGGTGAATGGTGAATGGTGAATGGTTGCGCAACAGAGAAATTTCGGCCGTAAGGCGCATTCTTACTATTCACCATTCACTATTCACTATTCACCATTCACTCTTCCCCTAATGCAGCACCAGCATGTCGCCCGACGAGAACGAAATCTCGGCCTTTTCGCCGACGGCCGGCGGCGGCGTGGCCGGGCTGTTGAACGTGTCGAGCGAGACCGTGCTGCCGCCGATGCCGACGCGCACCCGGATGACCGAGCCAAGGAAATGCACCTCCGCGATTTCGCCCGAAAGGCTGGAATCGTGGCCGGGGTGTCGGCCGAGCGAGATTGCTTCCGGACGCAGCGCCAGCGACAGCGTGTCGCCGGACTTCGAGCCGTTGAGCTTGCCCTTGAGCGAGACCTCTTGCGAGTTGACGCGCACCTTGCCCGATGCCGCGTCGGTGACTGTGCCTTCGAGCACGTTCAGCGTGCCGACGAAATTGGCGACGAATTTGGATGCCGGCCGGTTGTAGATCTCGAACGGCGTGCCGACTTGCTCGGCCTTGCCGCCATGCATGACAGCAATGCGGTCGGAGATCGACAGCGCCTCTTCCTGGTCATGGGTGACGAAGATGGTGGTAATGCCGAGCTTCTTCTGGATCGAGCGGATTTCCTCGCGCAGTGATACGCGCACCTTGGCGTCGAGCGCCGACAGCGGCTCATCGAGCAGCAACAGCTTCGGCTTCGGCGCAATCGCCCGCGCCAGCGCGATGCGCTGCTGCTGGCCGCCAGAGAGCTGGTAGGGATAGCGGTCGCCCATCTGCGGCAGCTTGATGATGTCGAGCATTTCGGCGACGCGCTTGTCGGCATCGGCCTTCGGCATGCCGGCGACCTTCAGCCCGAAGCCGATGTTCTGCGCCACTGTCAGGTTCGGGAACAGCGCATAGGCCTGGAACACCATGCCGACATTGCGCTGGTTGGGCTTCAGCCTTGTAATGTCCTTGCCGGCCACGACGATCTTGCCGGCCGATGGTTCCTCGAAGCCGGCGACCATGCGCAGCACCGTCGTCTTGCCGCAGCCCGACGGGCCGAGGAAGGAGACGAATTCGCCCGGCTCGACGTCGAGGTTGAAATCCTGCACCACGGTGATGGGGCCGAAGGATTTTCGCACATGCTGGATTGAGAGGAATGGCTCGGTCATGGCTTTTTCCTTGGGGTCAGTTCGGACGGTTCGCCGATCGCGGCGCGAAGCGCGACAGGATCTGGATCAGCGACATGCAGCCCCAGGTGATGGCGAAGGCGATGATGGCAAGCGCCGCCGGCTCGTAGGCGCGATTGGCGCCGACGTTCTGCAGATAGGGTCCGAAGGCAGGCCGGTTGAGCAGGCTGGCCATGGTGAATTCACCGATGACGATGGCGAAGGTCAGGAAGGCGCCCGACAGCACCGCGATCAGCACGTTGGGCAGGATGACCCGGGTGATGATCGTGCCCCAACCGGCGCCGAGGATCTGCGCCGCCTCGGTCAGTGTCCGCACATCGATCGTGCGAAGCCCGGTGTCGACGGCGCGATACATATAGGGCAGCGCCAGTGTCGCATAACCGATGACCAGCAAGGCATTGGCTCCTGTCTCGCTGGCCAGGAACGGCAGCGGTGAGTTCGACCCGTACATTCTGATGTAGCCGAAGACGATGACGATGGCGGGAATGACCAGCGGCAGCAGCGTGATGAACTCGACGACGGGCCTGAGCTGCGGCAGCCGCAGGCGAATCCAGTACGCCGCCGGCACAACCACCAGCACGCCAAGGACGATGGTGAAGATGGCGGCGACCACCGAATAGATGAAGGTCGCCTGGAAGCGGGGATCGCCGAGCACGACCTGATAGGCATCGAAGGAATAGGCGCCGCGCCGCATGCGCATGGAGAATTCCACGGTCGCGATCAGCGGAATGAAGAAATAGGCCGCGCCCAGCGCGAAGACGATCCAGGCCCAGAATCTGCTGGACTTCATTTGAGCCACCTCTCAGAGCGTGTCCGGAACCAGATGTAGAAGACATTGGCCAGCCCGGTGATGACGATCATGCCGAAGGCGATGGCGTAGCCGAGATGGGCATTGTGCAGCACGTCACCGCGGATCTGCGCGTAGAGCAGGATAGGGACGATGTTAAGCGAGGAGCCGGTCAGAGCGTAAGCGGTGGCGATGGCACCGAAGGCGTTGGCGAACAAGAGGATGACGGTGCCGAGGAAGCTTGGCCAGATCACCGGAATGACGACCATGCGCCAGAACTGCGCCTGGGTCGCGCCAAGCGTTGCCGCCGCTTCGCCCCATTCCTTCTTCAGCCCATCGATCGCCGGCACGATGATCACCACCATCAGTGGGATCTGGAAATAGACATAGGTCAGCGTCAGGCCCCAGAACGACAGGATGTTGAAACCATGGGCATAAATGTTGAAGCCGACCAAGACGTTGAGCAGCACCGTGGCGAGCCCGAGCCGGCCAAGCGTCGCGAGAAAGGCGAAGGCCAGCGGCACGCCGGCAAAATTGGAGGCCACGCCGGAGAAGGTCAGTGTCGCCGAGCGTATCCACTCTGGCAGCCCGCCGCGCACGATGGCGATGGCAATGGCAAGCCCCGCGAAAGCACCGATCAGCGACGACGCGAGGCTGACCTTGATTGAGATCCAGTAGGCGGCAACGATCGACGGCTGCGCCAAGGCCGCTATGTTTTCGAAGGTGAATTCACCGGCATCGTTCCGGAATGCGCCCAGCATCAGATAGAGTGTCGGCAGGATCAGGAACATGACGGCGAAGATGAAGAAAGGCGCAACGCCAAGCCATTGCGTCGGCAGCCTCATGCTGCGGGCGTCGGCAGGAGGCGCGGTCTTCCCGGCAACAGCGTGATCGGACAACGAGATATCGGTCATGCGCCGGCTACCGTCCTGGAGGTATGCCGGGCGGCGATTGAAGCCGCCCGGCTGATCTCAAGTCTTACTTGACGTTGGCGCCGACGACGGCATCCCAGTTCTTGGTGATGGCTTCCTTGGCCTTGCCCTGCTCGTCGAGCGTCGGGAACACCGCGGCTGCATAGGACTCGGCCGGCGGCAGCTTGGCCATCACGTCAGCCGGGAGCTTGCCGTTCTTGGCGAGGTCGTTGAAGCGGATCGGGTGACAATAGCCCTTCAGCCAGCCGATCTGGCCTTCGTCGGAATAGAGATACTCCAGCCATAGCTTGGCAGCGTTCGGGTGCGGCGCGTAGGCACTGATCGCCTGAACGTAGACGCCGGCGACGACGCCGGTCTTCGGCACGACGACGTCGACCGGCGGATTGCCCTTCAGCGTATCGCGGCCGGCAAGCGCGTTATAATCCCAGGTCACCAGGATTGGCGTCTGGCCTTGCGCAAGCGTCGCGGGCTTGCCGATGACCGGCACGAAATTGCCGGCGGCGTTGAGCTTCTTGAAGAAGTCGAGACCAGCCGTGCCGGCAGCTTCGCCGGCAGCCGCACCGCCGGAAAGGCCGGCGGCATAGACGGCCTGGATGGCCTGGTTCGAAGCGCGCGGGTCACCGGCGAGCGCCACGGTATTGGCGAACTCCGGCTTCAGCAAGTCGGCCCAGTCGGCCGGCGCTTCCTTGACCAGGTCCTTGTTCACCAGGAACGAAAGCACGCCGTAATAGTCGCCGGTCCAAAAGCCTTCGGCATCCTTGGCGCTGTCCGGGATCGAGTCCCAGGTTGATACTTTATAAGCCTGGATCAGGCCATCCTTCTTTGCGGTCGGGCCGAAGCTCAGGCCGACGTCGATGACGTCGGGCGCCTGCGGGCCCTTATTGTCCTTGTTGGCCTTGATCGCCTCCACCTCGTCGCCGGAGCCGGCATCGGGGTTGAGCTCGTTGACAGTGATCCCCGGATATTTTGCCTTGAAGCCGTCGATGACGGCGCCATAGCCGCACCAGTCATGCGGCAGCGCGATGGTGGTGAGCTGGCCTTCTGCCTTGGCTGCGGCGACCAGTTCATCCATGGACTGGGCCGACGAGATGGCAGAGGTCGCCATCAGGGCGACGGCCGAAAGGGAAAGCAGTTTTCCCGTGAATTTGAACATGTGTTCTCTCCGTTGAACTGACGCCGTTGGACGCCTGCGATGCGGTATCGTTTTCGTGTGACAGCCAGATGAAAGCTTTGTGAAACCGGCGCCCCGCAGTACGAAAAAGTAAACTCTTTTTAACCGGCTGTAGCAATCGCTACGCCGTTATTTTTCCGGCTAACTAGTTTCGGCCTTGCCTTTCATCCTTCCCCCTTTCTTCGCCTCTTTCCCCAAGTCGATTTCCGATGCCTCAGACGGCGCCGGCGATGGCGTTTTCGAGCAGCGTCAGCGCCGCCTTCTTGGTCAGCTTGACCGGGTTGCCGCCGGCGGTCGGGTCGACCACCGCCATGTCGGCGATCAGGCCCTTGCGCTTCTTGTCCATGTCGAGCCCCTTGATCAGGCCGGGTAGTGCGTGCGGAACCTTGAGCTCCTTGCGCAGCTTGACGATCGCCTTGGCAAAACCGTCGAAGCCGCCCTTGATGCCGCAATAGGCGGCGAGCCGGGCTATGCGCGGCTCGATCGCCTCGCGGTTGAAGGCCAGCACGTAGGGCATGAACACCGCGTTGGTCATACCGTGGTGGGTGTCGTAGAGCGCACCGATCGGATGCGACAGCGAATGAATCGCGCCAAGCCCTTTCTGGAAGGCGGCGGCGCCCATGGCGGCGGCGCTCATCATGTTGGCGCGGGCGACCAGATCCTTGCCGTTGGCATAGGCTTTCGGCAGGTTTTCGAAGACCAGCCTGATGCCTTCCACCGCGATGCCGTCTGCCATCGGGTGATAGCCCGGCGCGCAATAGGCTTCGAGACAATGGGCAAGCGCATCCATGCCGGTGCCGGCGGTGATGAAGCCGGGCATGCCGACCGACAGTTCCGGATCGGCAATGACGATCGCCGGCAAAAGTTTCGGATGGAAGATGACCTTCTTGGTATGGGTCGCTTCGTTGGTGATGACGCCGGCGCGGCCGACTTCCGAGCCGGTGCCGGCCGTGGTCGGCACGGCGATGATCGGCGCGATCGCATCGGCATCGGCGCGTGTCCACCAGTCGCCGACATCCTCGAAATCCCAGACCGGACGTGTCTGCCCGGCCTGGAAGGCGATCAGCTTGCCGAGGTCGAGCGCCGAGCCGCCGCCAAAGGCGATGACGCCGTCATGCTTGCCCTTCTTGAACACGGCAATGCCGGCGGTCAGGTTGGAATCCACCGGGTTCGGCTTGACCTCCGAAAACACGCCATACGGCACCTTGGCGTCGTCGAGGATCTTCAGCGTCGAGGCCACCACCGGCAGCTTGGCCAGTCCCGGGTCGGTGACGAACAGCGGCCGCTTGATGCCGGTCGCCGCCAACACCTCCGGCAGCTCCTTGATGCGCCCGGCGCCGAAGCGGACGGTCGTCGGGTAATTCCATTTGGAAACGAGTTTTGTCATTTTTGTCTTTCAGAAAATCAGATGGTTTCGCGCAGATGGTATGATTTCGGCCTGGTCAGATTGTCGTAGCCGATGGCCGACAGTGCCGCGCCCTTGCCAGTGTCCTTGACGCCGGTCCAGACCAGCGCCGGGTCGAGATAGTCGCAGCGGTTCATGAACACGGTGCCGGTCTCGACGCGATCGCCGATCGCCGCCGCATGGTCGGTGTCGCGCGTCCAGATCGAGGCCGTCAGCCCATAAGGGCTGTCGTTCATCAGCGCGATCGCTTCCTCGTCGTTGCGCACCTTCATGATGCCGACGATCGGGCCAAAACTTTCCTCGCGCATGACGCTCATCTGGTGGTCGACCTGGGTCAGCACTTCCGGCGCCAGATAGGGCGAACCTTGCCTGTCGTTGGCCACCTTCATATCGATATGCGCCCTGGCGCCCTTGCGCAGCGCCTCGGCCTTCTGCTCGCGGATCAGGTCGGCGAAGCGCGCCTGCGCCATCGGCCCCATGGTGGTCGCCTGGTCGAGCGGATTGCCGACGACGTAGTTCGTGGTCTCGGCGATGAAGCCCTCGACGAATTCATCATAGACCTTCTCGTGGACATAGACGCGCTCGACGCCGCAGCAGCACTGGCCCGAATTGTAGAAGGCGCCGTCGACCAGATTGGCAACGGCATGGTCCATCTTGGCGTCCGGCAGGACATAGGCCGGATCCTTGCCGCCGAGTTCGAGGCCGAGCGTCATGAAGGTGCCCGCCGCCGCCTTTTCGATGGCGCGGCCGCCGGCGACCGAGCCGGTGAAGTTGACGTGGTCGATCTTGCCGGAGCCGAGCAGCCTTTCGGTCTGCGCATGGTTCATGACGAGGTTCTGGAACAGCCCCTTGGGTAGGCCGGCTCTGTCGAACGCCTGCTGAAAACGTTCGCCGACCAACAATGTCTGCGCCGCGTGCTTGAGGATGACGGCGCTGCCCGCCATCAGCGCCGGCACGATCGTGTTCACGGCGGTGAGATAAGGATAGTTCCACGGCGCGATCACCATGACCACGCCGAGCGGAACCTTCTTCACATAGCGGCGAAAGCCGTCCTTCGGGTTGGAGGCCATGACCGGCTTCAGGGCCGCCTCGGCGATCTCGACCATGTAGGAGACGCGTTCCCTGACGCCGCCGAACTCGCCGCCATAGCGCACCGGCCGGCCCATCTGCCAGGCGATCTCCGGCACGATCTCGTCGGTCATGGCGACCAGCGCTTCCAGCATGGCAAGCATGTACCTGCCGCGCTCGACGACCGGCGTCTCAGCCCACTTCTCCTGCGCCGCCTTGGCGCGCTCAACTGCGGCACCGATCGCCTGGTCCGTCGCCAGAGGCCGTTCGGCATAGATCGAACCGTCGATGGGGGATTTTATCTTGACCGTTTCGGTCATGCCTTGGGTCCTCGCATTCTACAATAATTCTCGTTGGTCACGCCGCCCCTCATCCGCCTGCCGGCACCTTTCCGCCTATAGTGACGGAGAAGGGACAAGCTCCAGCGCTGGCGACCCCCTCTGCCCGTTCTTCACGAGAGGGTAAAGGTGAGGGGCGGGCGGCGCCGACATTGCCAGGCCATTCAATACCGCTCGAACCCCCTGTGCAGTTCCCAGTCCGTAATCCGGCGGTCGTACTCGAACTGTTCCCAGTGTGCCGTGTGGACATAATGTTCCAGCACATCGTCGCCGAGCGCCTGCCTCAGCATTTTCGATTCCGCCAGCGTCGCGGTGGCATCGCGCAATGTCTTTGGAATTTCGGGCAGCTGCGAGGCCTGGTAGGCATCGCCGACGAAGGGCTTCTGCAGTTCAAGCTTTTCATCGATGCCGGCAAGCCCGGCCGCGATCAGAGCGGCGAAGGCCAGATAGGGGTTCAAATCGGCGCCGCCGATGCGGCATTCCATGCGGATGCCCTTGGTGCCTTCGCCGCACAGACGGAACCCGGCGGTGCGGTTGTCCTCGCTCCACATGATCTTGGTCGGCGCAAAGGTGCCGGCTTGGAAGCGCTTGTAGGAGTTGATGTAGGGCGCCAGGAACCAGGTGAATTCCTTGGCATATTTGAGCTGGCCCGCGGCCCATTGCTGGCCGAGCGTCGACAGCGTCCACTCGGCATTTTTGTCGTAGAACAATGGCGTCTTGCCGTCGGCGCTCCACAGCGAATTGTGGATGTGGCTGGAACTGCCGGCAAGCCCGTAGTTGTACTTGGCCATGAACGAGATCGCCTTGCCTTCGGACTCGGCGATTTCCTTGGCGCCGTTCTTCAGGATGACGTGGCGGTCGGCCATGTCGAGCGCCTCGGCGTAGCGGACATTGATCTCTTCCTGGCCGGGACCCCACTCGCCCTTCGAATTCTCGATCGGGATGCCGGCCGCCTCCATCTCGTTGCGCAGCCGGCGCATGACGCCTTCTTCCTTGGTGGTGATGCCGATCTGGTAGTCGCCGATGTAGGGCGATGCCGTCTCGAGGCCCTGCCAGTGCTTCTTGCGGGCGGAATCGTAGGTTTCGCTGAACAGATAGAATTCGAGCTCGGAAGCGAAATAGCCGATATAGCCGCGTTCCTGCAGCCGCTTGACCTGCTTCTTCAGCATGGCGCGCGGCGAATGCGCTAGGTCGTCATGGGTATGGTGGTCGAGCACGTCGCAGATCACCAGCGCCGTCTTCTCCAGCCACGGGACGCGCCGCAGCGTCGCAAGGTCCGGCTTCATGACGAAATCGCCATAGCCCTTCGACCAGCTCGCCGCCTTGTAGCCGGGCACCGGCTCCATATCGATGTCGGCGGCCAACAGGTAGTTGCAGCCATGCGTCTCGTCATGCGCGGAATCGACGAAGTAGTGGGCCAGGAACCGCTTTCCCGCAAGCCGCCCCTGCATATCGACGATGCAGGCCAGCACCGTGTCGACCTCGCCGCTGGAGACCGCTTGCTTCAACTGATCGAACGAGAAATTTCCGGCCATTCCTTTGGCACTCCAGCGCTTGTCGTTTGAAAAGGGAACGAAAACCATGGCCGGCGCGATGCCGGCCATGGCCGTGAGAGAGCGTCAGGCGCCAGCTTCGCCGACGGCTATCTCGGCTGCCTTGATCGCCGCCTGGCGCTTTGCGATCTGGTCGCCAATAGGCGGACCCTGGAAGCGGCGGGCTTCGAAACCGAACCAAAGCACCGCGGTCAGTACAATGAAGCCCAGCGTGATATAGAGCACTTTATCGTTCGGCGGCTGGATGGCGATGTAGAAGATGATCGCCATGCCGATGACCGACAGGATGCAAAACAGCTTGAACAGGCCGGCGCCGAGATTCCACGGGCCGGGATGCGGCCATTTCTCCGTTCCGAAAGCCATCATGCCGAGCACGATCGGAATGATGAAGGACAGAAACAGGAACACCAATGTCGAATTGACGACGATGGTATAGATGTTCGTGCCGCCGACCGAGATGAACTGGGCAAGAAAGACATAGATGATCTCGAGGACCGCAGCCGTCCAAATCGCATTGACCGGCGTGCGCCAGGCCGGGCTGACCTTGGCGAGCGAGGCCGAGCCGACCGGCATGCCGCCGTCACGCGAGAAGGCGAACAGCATGCGCGAGGCGGAAGTGACCGTTGCAAGGCCGCAAAGGAATTGAGCGATCAGGATGCCTAGATAGAGCAGTGTCTTCAGCCATGCCGGCAAGATGGCGTCCATCGTCGCGAAGAACACGCTCCAGCCTTGCTTGGCGCCGGCCGCCAGATCCGGGATCGCCAGTACGATCGCGCACAGCATCACCCAGCCGATCAGCGACGACCAGAGCACCGACGAAACGATCGCCCGCGGAACCGAGTGCGCCGCCCTCAACGTTTCTTCCGAAGTATGCGCCGAGGCGTCATAGCCGGTGATGGTGTAAACTGGCAGCAGCAGGCAGAGCAGGAAGAGATAAGTCATGGAATCGGACTGCGGGAAAACGCCGCCGCCCGCATCGCCCGAATAGTTCGTGAACGTCCACAGCCGGCTGATGTCGATCGCTGGAGCAAACATCAGGCAAGCGACGATCAGCACCGCCGTCGTTGCCAGGATCAGGAAGCCGGAGGCGTCCGTCAGCATCGCCGTCAATTTGATGCCGAAATGGTTGAGCAGCGCCTGCAGCACGGTGATGAAGGCGACAAACCCGACGATCTCGCCAGGCGTACCGGTCATGCCGAAGGCTCCGCCGAACGTGCCGACGAAGAAGAAAGCGGTACCGATGTTGATGGCGCCGAGCACGGTGATCAGGCCGAGCAGGTTGAGCCACGCGGTGAGCCAGCCGGTGAAACGATTGCCGAGGATCGACGCCCAGTGATAAAGGCCGCCGGCGGTCGGAAATGCAGAGGCGATCTGGGCCATGGCGAGCGCGAAAAATCCTGAAACCATGCACCCGACGATCCAGCCGATGCCAGCGCCCGCGCCACCGATCGACGACGTCGCCTGCGCGAAGGAATTGATGCCGCCCGAGAGAATGCAGATGATCGAGAACGAGATCGCGAAATTCGAGAAGCGGCTCATGCTTCGCGATAGTTCCTGGGCATACCCCATTCCGTGGAGAACTTTCAGGTCCTCCTTCTTGTCAACTTCGCTGTAACCCGGTGCTACCATTTTGAAGTCCCCTTTTGGTTTCTTAGCTGGCCGATTGAACTGACTTTCCGACTGCGCTTGGTCTGGAGGCCTTGGCCGCTTCGGGCTCCAGATTGAGAAAAATACCCGCGAGCAGATCCGCCCATTTCCGCTGCCCGGCTGCGCCGGAAATCTCATCGTTGCGGATTTCGATCATCGCGCAGGGCAGCCCGCGCGCGCGAGCATGGCGTTCCAGTGTGAAATAGACGCGGTCGGCCGGCGAATAGGGTTCATTGACGCCGACGGTGATGCCGGCAAGCTGCTGCAGCGCCGCGATCAGCGGCGCCGCCAGCCGGCGGTCCTCGTCATGGATGATGCCGATGTGCCAGGGCCGGCTGCTGCCCTTGTAGACCGGTGTGAAGGAATGGATCGAGACCAGTCTGGTTTCTCGCCCGGCCGCCTGGCGTTCGTCGATGATCGTCGCGATCCGGTCGTGGAACGGCTGCCAAGCCAGCGCGATGCGCGCCTGCCGCTGGTCTGAGGAAAGCCCCTGGTTGGCCGGGATCACGGTTTTTTCGCTGGCGCTGACCGTCACTATCAGGTCCGGCGCATCGAGCGGCCGGTTGCAGTCGATCACGAGCCGCGAGACGCAGGTCTCGACCAGCGTCGCATCGAGCGCCTCGGCCATGCGGCGCGCCACCGGCAAGGCGCCGGGATCCCAGGCGATGTGGCGAGAAAGCTCGTCGGCGGCAAGGCCGAGCGTTCCGAATTCCGGCGGCAGGAAATTGGAGGCGTGATCGCAGGTCAGCACGAAAGGGCTTGATCCGCCGGGGTTCGTCACCCTTACGGTTTCAGGCGATGCAAGGCTGGCGGGCCGTGCTGTCTCCATTGTCTGCTGTCCCCAGGGAGCGCTGTATCGTATGTTACGTATTTTGCCTCATTGCGTCCCTGCGGATGATTTCATACAGTTTGCCCGGCTTTGTCAAACGCGATTTCGATAACGCGGTAACGGCCCGGCCAGGGTGGGGAAAAACATGGTTTCCAGCATTGCCGAACTGATCTCCGACCGCATCGGCACCATGCCGGCCGGCGAGCGGCGCGCAGCGCAAACGCTGATCGCCAGCTATCCGCTGATCGGACTGAAGACGGTCGCCGAATTCTCGACCACGGCCGGCGTATCGTCGCCGACGATCCTGCGTTTCGTCGCCCGGCTCGGCTTCCAGAATTATCCGGAATTCCAGTCGGCGCTGCAGGATGAGCTGGCGGCGCAATTGCAGTCGCCGGCGTCACGGACGCTCAATCCGCCGTCGCCGGGCAGCAGTGCCGTGTCGCCGATGCTGGAGGCGACGCTGGACAATATGCGCGAGACCTTCCGGCACCTTTCGGACAAGCAGCTTGCCGACATTGTCGCCAAGCTGGCCGACCGGCGCGGCAAGACATTCCTGATCGGTGGCCGCTTCACCGACCCTCTGGCGCGCTACATGGCCGCCCACCTCGCTATCATCCAACCCAACGTCTTCCATCTCGCCGGCCAGGAAAGCGTCTGGCGCGACCGGCTGATCGACATGGGCAAGCGCGACGTGCTGGTGATCTTCGACATCAGGCGCTACCAGGACAGCCTGGTCCGTTTCGCCGAGACCGCCAACCAGCGCGGCGTGCAGATAGTGCTGTTTACCGACCAGTGGCTGTCGCCGATCGCCCGCTTCGCCCGTCACGTCATCGCCGGGCGCACTGCCGTGCCTTCGGCCTGGGACTCATCCGCCGCACTTTTCGTCGTTGCCGAAACGCTGATCGGCGCCGTCACAAGGCAGCTCGAGGCCGACGGCGCCAAACGCATCCGCGAACTGGAAAGCCTGCGGTAGCGCAGGTTTTCGGAATGGCACCCTCCTGGCCGTGCCTAGTCAACCAAAAAACTGACCATCTGCAGGATCAGGATCAGCAAAAAAATGCCAAAGACAGACGCAAAGACCGCTGCCAGCAGGACCGTGCGTTGTTTCTTACCCATAGCTTTCGCCTTGAAAGCATAGTCCACGTCCACGAATACGAACGTCAGTCTCGCCCCACTGCTCGGCCACCCTCCCGACTCCTCAAGACCCGCCTGCGGCTTGGGCGGAGGAGTAATGACGACTGGTTCACACGCGAAATGAACAGCTTACAAAGGTGCTCGCTAACGGGGATGGCCGCATCATTCATCCGACCCATGTCACGGCCGAATGAACATCTTGCATTTCGGGCTTAACCATTCAGCCGCTGAGCGTGCCATCGCCCCAGCTACTTTACCCATGGCAAGGATGATCGTAGTTCGGCTAGCCTTGTCGACGTGAAGCCGCTTCCTTGAACCACCAGTCAAAAGCGCGGTGAACTGCGCGGAGGAATTCGATGAGCTATCTGGACGAGCTGTTCTCAGTCGCCGGCAAGACGGCGCTGGTCACCGGCGCCGCGACCGGCATCGGCCGCATGGCGGCGACCGCGCTGGTCAAGGCCGGCGCCACCGTGATGATCGCCTCGCGCAAGGGCGAGGACTGCGTCAGGGTTGCCGGCGAACTGAACGGGCTTGGCGCCTCCGGCCGGGCCGAGGGTTTCGCCGCCGACGTTTCCAGCGAGGCCGGCATCGCGGCGCTCGTTGCCGAGGTCAGGGCGCGGACCGAGCGGCTGCATATCCTGGTCAACAATGCCGGCATCTCCTGGGGCGCGCCGCTGGAAAGCTTTCCCTACCATGCCTGGGCCAAGGTGTTCGGCGTCAACGTTACCGCGGTCTTCCACCTGACGCGCGAATTGCTGCCTCTGCTCGAAGCCGCCGCCAGCGATGCCGACCCGGCACGGGTGATCAATCTCGGATCGGTGATGGGCACGCAGCCGTTGGCCGAAGACGCTTACTCCTACTCGGCCTCGAAGGCCGCGGTTCACCACCTGACACGCATCCTGGCGATCGAGCTCGCCGGCCGCCGCATCACCGTCAACGCGTTTGCGCCCGGCCCTTTCCAGAGCCGGATGACGGCCTTCGCGACCGGCACCGAGGACCAGGCAAGACATGTCGGCAACCACGTTCCGATCGGCCGCGTCGGCGCACCGGATGACATTGCCGGCGCAACGCTCTATTTGTGCAGCCGTGCCGGCAGCTATGTCACCGGCGCCATCCTGCCGATCGATGGCGGGCAGTCGGTGCAACACGGGCTGACATTGTTCAAGGAATGAGACGCACGCCATCCGGCGAGTGAAATGCCGGGGGTGACGATGGAGGACATCAGCGTGGAACCGATCAGTCTCGATGTGCTTCTGGCCAATATCGGCAAGGAAGTCGGCGTGTCGCCATGGCGGGTGGTCACCCAGCGCATGATCGACCAGTTCGCCGATGCCACCGACGACCATCAGTTCATCCATTGCGATCCGGAACGCGCCAGCCGCGAGACGCCGTTCGGCGGTACCATCGCGCACGGCTTCCTGTCGCTTTCGCTGTTGTCGGCGATGACCTTCGAAACCATGCCGCCACTCGAAAACAGCAAGATGGGCGTCAATCACGGCTTCGATTCGCTGCGCTTCCTGGCGCCGGTGAAGACCGGCTCGCGCATCCGCACCCGCTTCGTGCTGGCCGACGTCAAGGTCAGGCCGTCGGGCTGGGTGCAGACTGCGCACGACGTGACGATCGAGATCGAGGGCTCGAAAAAACCGGCGCTGACGGCACGCTGGCTGACGCTGACGCTGATCGAACGCCAGCCGGAAGCGGTTTGACTGTTCGTCAGACGGAGAAGTCCAAATCTATCTGTGCCAAATCTATTTGGCTTCGGCCGCGACGTACTTCATGTGACGACTGACCTGCAGCGCAGTGTTGCCGGGCTATATCGTTTTGTGACAGTCAAGCTTCTGCTTCGTGCCACCCTTGCCCGACGCCGTACAGCGTATATATGCTGCATCCAGCCATCAGTCATAAGGCAGTAGAAAGTTGCAGCTAAGCGTCCAGGAGCGCCGCGAAAAACAAAAGGCCGAACTGCGTTCCGAACTTGTCGATGCCGCGCACAAGCTTGTCCAGGAAGAAGGCTATGACGGCCTCACCATCCGCAAGCTCGCCAAGCGCGTCGGCTATGCGCCCATGTCCGTCTATTCCTATTTCGCCGACAAGCAGGACATCCTGTTCGCGCTGGCCGAGGATGCGTTCGAGACCTTGGCCAGGCGCATCGCAAATCATACGGCCGACGACCCGATCGAGGCGCTCAAGGCGGTGCTTGTCGAATACGCCGCCTTCGGGCTGGAAAATCCCAACGAATACCGCACCGTCTTCATGACCGAAAAAGTCAGGCCGCCAGCCGGAAAGACCTTCGCCGAAATGGAGAGCGGCAACCCGGCGATGAAAGTGCTGATCGAGAGGGTCGAAGCCTGCGTTGCCGCGGGCAGGCTCAGAGGCGATCCACGCGCCATCGCCACCATGCTGTGGGCAGTTGGCCACGGCGCCATCTCGTTGTTGATCACCTTCCCGTTCTACCCGTTCGGCGACCAGACGACGTTCATCACACGGGTCGGCGACATCATGCTCGAAGCCATTGCCGCGCACGAGATCGCGCCGCTGACGCCGCCGGTCAATTGCTGAAGAGCAGCGCTTCTCCCGATCTGTAGGATCTTCTCCGAACGATCCGCGCTCCGGCACCGAGTGTTCGGCAATTCCTGCGCTCAACTTCTCTGTACATGTACGATTTTGCTTGAACTCCGTAAGTCATAGCCGTATCTGTACGCAATACCGTACATGTACGAGTTGAATAACTGGAACCGGAGACTGACCATGAAGAAGGCAATCCTCACGCTCGCCGCCCTGCTGGCGCTCTCTGGCGCCGCATTTGCCGGCAGCAGTCAGCCAGCCAAGCAGGAAGCGGCCTGCGTCGACACCAAGGCCGATGTGAAGCTCGATTGCGCGCCGACCGGATCGCTTGAAAACGCCGATGCCGCGACCCACAAGGCCGGCAGCAAGGGCCCGAGGCTCGGCATCGGCATCGACCCCTGGATCTGCCAAGCAGCTTCTGAGCCGACCGGGCGATAATACGTCGTGAGGAACCGAAAGGGCGGCGGGAAATTTCCGGCCGCCCATCGTGCCGGCGTCAGCCCTGCTTATCAGGCCGTCCAGATCACTTCTTACGCTTCTGTCCTGCCACGCTTTTGGGCCTGCCGGGTCTTGCCGGTGCGCCGGGAATGGCCGTTCCGGTGATCGACACCGGATCGCTGGCTGGAAACGTATCCTCGAGGCCTTCCTCGAGTTCCTCTTCAATATCCGTCCCGGTGCGCTGCTCGTTTTCGAAAGAGCGCACAGCCGGCGTCTTGGCCGGCGACTTCGGCGCGGAGTTCGACGGCATTTGCATTCTCCCTCGGCTCGCTGTCGCAGAACAGTCGGGCGCAGCGAACATGCCTATGCTGCCGTGTCGCGCGCTGCCTCCGACAGAAAAGTAAAGACATAATCGGAAAAGGAACGCCAGCATTCGACGCGGAACGCGTCGGCCGCGGTGCGCAACAGCACGATTTCGACCTTGCCGAGAATGGTACGCGACGCCGCCCCGACCGGAAAGGCGTCGAGCGACAAATCCTGCGGGCAGCCGGCATTGACCGTCGCCGCGGCAGCCGGACCGGTGACCGATATGGCGACGTTGCGGTGCGAGATGCCGACCGCCGAATGCAGCGCGGAAACCCCGGCGCAGTCGGCGAGCGGATCTTTTCCGCTCTCGTCGATGACCAGCCATTCGTCCGGCCCGAGCCACAAGGCCGTGCGCCCGGCCTTTGCCGCCGAGGTTTTCGGCCTTTGCGGCAGGACGACGCCGAGCGCTTTCGAAAGTGCCGCGATCGAGGCGTCCGGCGCGCGCAGCGATATGCGCTCGGCCGGCGGCAGCACGGCAAGTGTGACGCCGGTGGCGGAAAGCGCCCGGCCGGCGAGAGCCGGACGGCGTTCGACCGACGGCCCGGCGGCGGCAGTTTTCAAAGCAGCCTTAGCCATTGAGGCGCTTTCCCTTCTCGTCGAAGAACACCATGCCGGTGACCTCCACCTCGACCACCCCGTTCGGCATCGGCACGTAAAGCGTCTCGCCCATACGATCGCGGCCGCCGGCGACCAGCCCCAGCGCGATCGAGCGGCCGCAATTTTGCGACCAATAGCTCGAGGTGACATGGCCGATCATCTTCATCGGGATTGCCTGCTTCGGGTCCGCGACGATCTGCGCGCCCTCCTCCAGCACCACCTTGGGATCCCTGGTCTTCAGGCCGACAAGCTGCTTGCGGCCCTTGGCGACCAAGTCCGGCCGCGCCATGCCGCGAATGCCGACGAAGTCGGTCTTCTTCTTGCCGACCGCCCAGTCGAGGCCGGCATCGTTCGGCGTAACCGTGCCGTCGGTGTCCTGGCCGACGATGATGTAGCCTTTTTCGGCGCGCAGCACATGCATGGACTCAGTGCCGTAGGCGCAGGCGCCATGCTTCTGGCCCTCGGCCCATAGCGCTTCCCAAACCGCCTCGCCGTAATCGGCCGGCACGTTGACCTCGAAGCCGCGCTCGCCGCTGAACGACATGCGAAACAGCCTTGTCGGGACGCCGCAGATCCGGCCTTCGCGCACCGACATATGCGGCAGCGCCTCATCCGACATGTCGATGCCCTCGACCAGCGGCGCGATGATGTCGCGAGACTTAGGCCCCTGCACGGCAATCACCGCCCACTGCTCGGTGATCGAGGTCAGCCAGACGTTGAGATGCGGGAACTCGGTCTGGAGATAGTCTTCCATATGGTTCATGACGCGCGGCGCGCCGCCGGTCGTCGTGGTCACATGGAAGCGGTCGGGTGCAAGCCTGCCAACGACACCGTCGTCATAGATGAAGCCGTCCTCGCGCAGCATGATGCCGTAGCGGCAGCGGCCGGGCTCCAGCTTCTCCCATGGATTGGTGTAGAGCAGTTCCATGAATTTGGCCGCATCCGGCCCGACCACCTCGATCTTGCCCAGCGTCGAGGCGTCGAACAGGCCGGCCGTCTTGCGCACCGTGACGCATTCGCGGTCGACGGCCGCATGTATATCCTCGCCCGGCTTCGGGAAATACCAGGCGCGCTTCCATTGCCCGACATCCTCGAAGACAGCGCCTTGACGCTCGGCCCAGGGATGGATCGCCGTCTTGCGGGTCGGGTCGAACAGGGGACCCCGCGCGTGCCCGACGATCGAACCGAACGTCACCGGCGTATAGGGCGCGCGGAACGTCGTCAGCCCGACCTGCGGGATCGGCTTGCCCAACGTCTCGGCGGCAATTGCCAGCCCGTGCATATTGGAGGTCTTGCCCTGGTCGGTCGCCATGCCGTTGGTGGTGAAGCGTTTGACGTGCTCGATCGAGCGCATGCCTTCATGCACCGCCTGACGGATGTCCTTGGCGGTGACGTCGTTCTGGAAATCGACGAACGCCTTTACCGTCGTATCCGCCCCGGCGCCGGGTGCCGCACCCAGCATGCCGCGCGACCAGCTCTCGCTGGCATCGACCTTCGGCTTGGTGCCCTTGGCCGGCTTGCTGCCGGCGTCCTTGGCCGCCTTGGCGCCCGCAGCATAGGCCTCGTCGATCGTCGCCGACAGCCCGTCCGTGCCGTTGCAGGCGCCGACGGAGACGCAATCCTGCGCATAAATTCCGGGCACGAAGCGCTTGGTCTCGTCGTTGAAGGCAACCTTGCCGCGCGATTGCGAGAACAGATGCACCGACGGCGTCCACCCCGCCGACATCAGGATTGCGTCAACCGGGATGATGCGTTCGCCGCCGCCATTCTTCGGCTGCACGGTCATCGACGATACCCGCAGCTTGCCGCCGGCGCGGATCACCGCGCGGCCGAAATTGACCTCGATGCCGAGCGCCCTCGCTTCGTCGATCACCGGCCCGGTCGGATTGTCGCGTAGGTCGATGATCGCCGCCACGTTGATGCCGGCCTTCTTCAGGTCGATCGCCACCGCATAGGCGGAATCGTTCGCGGTGTAGACGCCGACATTCCTGCCGACGGCGACGCCGTAATGGTTGAGATAGGTGCGCGCCGCCGAGGCCAGCATGATGCCCGGCCGGTCGTTGTCGGCAAACACCATGTGGCGCTCGATGGCGCCGGTGGCCAGCACCACGCGTTTGGCGCGGATCTGCCACAGCCGCTCGCGCGGCAGGTCGCGGCCGGGGTTCTGCAGATGGTCGCTGACCCGCTCGACCAGCCCGACGAAATTCTGCGCGTAATAGCCGAAGGCCGTGGTACGCGGCAGCACGCGGACATTGTCCATCGCGCTCAACTTGGCGAGAGCCGATTGCGCCCAGGAAAAGCCGTCCTGGCCTTCGATCTTCGCGCCGCTCTCAAAGCGCAGGCTGCCGCCGAATTCCGCCTGCTCGTCGGCAAGGATGACGCGCGCGCCGGTCTCGGCCGCGGCCAATGCCGCGGCGATGCCCGCGGCACCGCCGCCAAGCACCAGCACCTCGCAATGGGCGAAGCGCGCCGAATAATGGTCGGGGTCCGGCTGGTCGGGGGCGACGCCGAGACCGGCGGCTGCCCGGATCTTGGGCTCGTAGAGGTTTTTCCACGCGGCCTTCGGCCACATGAAGGTCTTGTAGTAGAAGCCGGCCGAAAGCATCGGCGAGGCAATGCTGCTGACCGCACCGATGTCGAAGGCCAGCGACGGCCAGCGGTTCTGCGACTGTGCGGTCAGCCCGTCATATAGCTCCTGTACGGTGGCGCGGACGTTCGGCGTCTTGCGTGCCGCGTCGCGCTTGATCTCGACCAGCGCATTCGGCTCTTCGGCGCCGGCCGACAGGAAGCCGCGCGGCCGGTGGTACTTGAACGAGCGGCCGACGAGATGGACGCCATTGGCAAGCAGCGCCGAGGCCAGCGTGTCGCCCTCGATCCCGGTATAGGGGCGGCCGTCGAAGCTGAAGCCGGCTATCTTTGCCTGCTTGAGCCGCCCGGCGCCGGCAATGCGGAACGTCGCGCTCATTTGGCGGCTCCCGGCAGCTTCGTGGGCTTCGGTTCGCCGGCCTTATAAGTCATCAGAAACCTGTCGCTGACGGTGTCGCGCACGGCGTTGAAGAACCGCGCGCAGCCATGCATGTGCCGCCAGCGCTCATAGATGATGCCTTTGGGATTGGAGCGGATGAAAAAGAACTTTTCGAAATCGTCGTCGCTCTCGCCGGCGATGTTTGGGGAACGCGCAATATGCGCCTCGCCGGCGTTGCGGAATTCGAGCTCGGGACGCTCTTCCTCGCAATAGGGGCAGCGGATGAGAAGCATGGTTGGTCCTACAGTTCGCCGTGGCCGACGCGAGCGCCGGCAGGTTGGTCGCAAAGCCTCTGACCCATCGTGACGAAAGGCGCGACGAGCCGGATGCGCTCCTCGATGCTTGCCGCAGGGCGAAACAGAGCGCGATTTGCCATGTTGCCGATGGTCAGCTGGACCGGATCGGTGGTGACGATGACGCCGCGCGGCTGGAAAGGCTCGTCCGGATCCAGATCGGAAGGACGGGCCTCGAAGAAGAAGACGATCTTTCGCCCGCCGCTCCAGACGCAGGTCAGCATGCCGTCGTCGATGGAAAACGGCCAGCCGGCCTCGTTCCCGGCGCGACTGATCGGCTGGGTGCGCACCTCTTCCGGTGACGGAAAATGGAACAGGCCTTGCTCGCCGGCGAGCATCAGCGGCATGGCGACGGCCATCTCGGTCATCATCAGTGCGCCACCGCCGCCGCCGCCGCCTCGTCGATCAGCCGGCCGGTGCGGAAGCGCTCTATGGTGAAGGGCGCGTTGATCGGGTGCGGATCGTCCCTGGCGATCGTATGGGCAAAGACATGGCCCGAACCCGGCGTCGCCTTGAAGCCGCCCGTACCCCAGCCGCAATTGACATAGAGGCCGGGCACCGGCGTCTTGGCCAGGATCGGCGAACGGTCGGGCGTCACGTCGACGATGCCGCCCCACGAGCGCAGCATCTTCATGCGCGTGAAGATCGGGAACATCTCGCAGATCGCGTCGAGCGTATGCTGCAAAATGTGCAGCCCGCCGGTCTGCGAATAGGAGACATACTGGTCGGTGCCGGCGCCGATGACCAGCTCGCCCTTGTCGGACTGCGAGATATAGGCATGCACGGTGTTCGACATCACCACGCAAGGCACCACCGGCTTGACCGGCTCCGACACCAGCGCCTGCAGCGGATAGCTTTCCAGCGGCATACGCACGCCGGCCATGTTCATGATCACCGATGAGTGGCCGGCGGCGACCACGCCGACCTTCCTGGCGCCAATAAAGCCGCGCGTCGTCTCGACGCCGGTAACCGCGCCGTTCGGCGCCCGCTTGACGCCGGTGACCTCGCAATTCTGGATGATGTGGACGCCGCGCGCCGAAGCGCCGCGCGCGTAGCCCCAGGCGACGGCATCGTGGCGCGCCGTGCCACCGCGGCGCTGCAGGGCAGCACCCATAACCGGGTAGCGCGCATCGCGCGAAATGTTGAGCGGCGGGCAGAATTCCTTGGCCTGTTCCGGCGTCAGCCATTCATTGTCGATGCCGTTCAGCCGGTTGGCGTGGACGTGCCGCTTCAGCACCTGGATGTCGTGGATGTTGTGGGCGAGCATCATGACGCCGCGCGGCGAATACATGACGTTGTAGTTGAGCTCCTGGCTGAGCCCGTCCCACAGCTTCAGCGCATGGTCGTAGATGCCGGCGCTCTCGTCATAGAGATAGTTCGAGCGGATGATGGTGGTGTTGCGGCCGGTATTGCCGCCGCCGAGCCAGCCTTTTTCCAACACCGCGACGTTGGTGATGCCGTGCACGGTGGCGAGATAATAGGCGGTGGCCAGGCCATGGCCGCCGGCGCCGACGATGACGACGTCGTATTCCTTTTTCGGCTCCGGCGAGGACCACTGTTCCTCCCAGCCTCTATGACCGCGCATGGCCTCGCGGGCGATGGCGAATACCGAGTATTTCTTCAACGTCGCAGGCCTCGCAAATGGCGGCCGGGCAGATCAGCCAACCCCGGCGCGCGAGCTGTATCACTAGCGAAACCGCGCTGCCAGCCTTGCACTGTTTGCGACGGCGCTTGCCGTTTTGCGCCGTGCCTTCAACGGCCGCCGTTCTGGGCATTGCCCTTTGACGTTTCAGCCGACGCGCGCTTCAAGATGGACGGCCCGATTGCATAGATCGATCGCAAATAACCCTCACGGCAATCGCTGGCGATTTTACGAACTTCCGCGTCGTCCGACTGCTCCGCCATGGCCACGAAGCGCTCGACGATCACCTGGCGTGGCCTGATGGCCACTGCCGCCGCAAAGCGCCGCAACAGTGCGTCCGGATGCTCGAGCAACCGCTGCAGTTCCTTGGCTCTCGGCATGAAATGCCGTCCGTAAGCGTTGACCAACGTCGCAAAAGCCGAGTCGGGACGCAGCGCTGCGGCATTTTCCACCGCGAGCTGCAGCTGCCACCGCTCAGCAAAGCAGACGAACTGGACGACTTTCCATCGAACACCGGCATGTTCGTCGTCCAGCCGCAGCATGACGCGGCCGAGAATGGCGCCATCGGCCGGCGTCGTGCATCCCAGAAGCGCCTCGATTGCGTCGACCCTGATCCCCACAATTTCGCTGTCGAGCAGATCGGCGATCTCCGCAACAACGCAATTCATCTTGTAACTCATTTTGGAATTGGCTTCGGCCACCAAGTACGCGGCCGCGGCCTGCGTATGAAGGTTGTCGGATGTCAGCAGCGGCCGGAGGTTTTCGATCGGAAAGCCTTTGCCAAGTTCCGAACGAAGAGCGAACGTCAACTCGCTGTCGCCCTCGTAGCCGGGCTCCAGCAACTTGCTCATCATGTCTTGGGGGGTCATTGCAAATGGGCGGCGCGTCCACCCGCAAAGTTGAATGGCGACTTGGTAGCCCGGTGTCCATCCAGCGTCAAGAAATCTTCGCAGATGCCTTCGCACGTATCGGGTGGCTCGCGCCACCCTAATTTGCGACCAAGCATCCCGATTGCTGGCAAAGGCCGGCGCGAAAAAAGGACGCAAAAATGTTCGCACTTGCCAACAAGGTCGCCATCGTCACCGGCGCCAGCTCCGGCATCGGCCGCGCCACGGCAAAGCTCTTTGCCGAGCAAGGCGCCAGGCTCGTCGTCGCAGCCCGCCGCCAGGCGGAGCTCGACGCGCTGGTTGCCGAAATCGAAGACGCCGACGGCAGCGCCATCGCTCTTGCCGGCGATGTCCGTGACGAAGCCTACGCAAAAGCCCTCGTCGGCCTGGCGGTCGAGAAATTCGGCGGGCTCGACATCGCCTTCAACAATGCCGGTTCGGTCGGCAAGATGGGGCCGGTTTCGGAGCTGTCGCTGGAGGGCTGGCGCGAGACGCTCGACACCAATCTGACCAGCGCCTTTCTCGGCGCGAAATACCAGGTGCCGGCGATGATCGATCGCGGCGGCGGCTCGTTGATCTTCACCTCGACCTTCGTCGGCTACACGGTCGGCATGCCCGGCATGACCAGCTATGCCGCGAGCAAGGCCGGTCTGATCGGATTGACGCAGGTGCTGGCCGCCGAATATGGCCCGAAAGGCGTCCGGATCAACGCGCTGCTGCCGGGCGGCACCGACACGCCCTCGGCAACGTTCAAGACACCTGAATCGCGAGCCTTCGTCGAAAACCTGCATGCCTTGAAGCGCGTCGCCGAGCCTGAGGAGATCGCCCGCTCGGCGCTTTATCTCGCCTCCGATGCATCGAGCTTCACCACCGGAACGGCACTGTTCGCCGACGGCGGCGTCTCGATCACCCGGACGTGAAGCGTTTCCCGGTCGGCCCATCGGCGCGCAAGCCAACGTCAAAAAAACCGGTCTTGCTTTTTCCGGCGATTTGACGATTCCGTCTTCTCCTCGAAGACGGATTGGAAACATGCTGCTAATCAGAACCTATATCGCTGCAAGCGCAATCGAAGGCGTCGGCGTGTTCGCCGCCGAGCCGGTCCGGAAGGGGGCGCAGATCTGGCGTCTCGATCCGGACTTTGACCGGCTGATCCCGGTCGAAAGATACGAGACGGCGCCGCCGCACCTCAAGGAATTGCTCGACAGATATGCCTATCCCAGTCCGGACCGGCCGGGCTTCATGGTCTATGAGGTCGACAATGGCCGCTTCATGAACCACGCCGACAAGTCGAACACCGACTTTTCGCAATATGGCGGGGCCACCGCGACCCGCGACATCGCCGCCGGCGAGGAGATAACCTGCGACTACGGCGAGTTCTTCGAGGGTTTCGAGCAGCTCCACCTGGCCATTGCGTAGCGGCGCTATTTGACCCCAAGGCGAATTTTGTTCTTGCTTTGTGCCGGCAGCTATGCTACTAGTTTGAGTAGGGTACTGATTCACACCGAAGACCCGCCGCCGAGGCGGGTTTTTCGTTTCGGGGTCGGCACCGTCTCTCAATCGGCTGTGGACAGCGCCCCTTGATTCTGCTATCAGCCGCCCCAATTCGTGGTGTAACGCGCCGCGGAGGCTTGTGGCTATGGCCGCTTGCCTGTTGATTTCAAACCGAAAGACAGGATTGCACGTGCAGGTACTCGTCCGCGACAACAATGTTGATCAGGCGCTTCGCGCGCTCAAGAAAAAGATGCAGCGCGAAGGCATCTTCCGCGAAATGAAGATGCGCGGACATTACGAGAAGCCGTCCGAGAAGCGCGCCCGTGAAAAGGCGGAAGCCGTGCGGCGCGCCCGCAAGCTGGCCCGCAAGCGCGCCCAGCGCGAAGGCCTGCTGCCGATGACGCCGCGTCCGGTCGCGGCCGGTGCTGCCGGTGCCGGTGCTCCGCGTCCGCCGCGGTTCTGACGTCAATTTTTCGTCCTTTTCCAAGGATATCCAAGGTGGCGCGATGCGGAATCGCCGCCACCTTTTTGTTGTGAGTTCGACCCGGTCCGAGAGGACCGGTTGGGAGAGATGCCGGTTCGGAGGGGGAACGGACCAGACGGCGCAGTAAGGACAGGGCAGACATGGACGCAATCACCGTAGAGCGCAGAACCGCGTGGCGCGGCCTCGCCCTGACGGCAGCCCTGCTTTCCGGGATGGCGCTTGCCGGCTGCCAGAGCGTTCCGACCGGCGAGTTCAACAACATCGACAAGGCGCAAGCCTCGAGCGAGAACATCTCCTCGCTGTCGGCGGTGATCCAGCGCAACCCTCAGGATCCGGAAGCCTACAATGTGCGCGGCTCGGCCTATGGCCGCGGCGGCCAGTACCAGGCGGCGCTGAAGGACTTCGACACCGCCATCCAGCTCAATCCGAATTTCTACCAGGCCTATTCGAACCGCGCGCTCATCCAGCGCTTCCTCGGTGACCAGGCGAGCGCGCTGGCCGACTACAACCGCTCGATCCAGATCAATTCCAATTATGACGCCGCCTATATCGGCCGCGGCAATCTCTACCGCAGGGCGGGCCGGGTCCAGGAAGCCTTCAACGATTTCCAGAAGGCCATTCAGCTCGACACGACCGACGCGCGCGCCTATCACAATCGCGGCCTGATCTACCAGAGTCAGGGCCAGCACGCCTTTGCCATCGAGGACTTCTCGACCGCCATTTCGCTGGCGCCGGATGCTTCCGAGCCTTACAACGGACGCGGCCTCTCCTACCTTGCCATGAACGACGAGGACAATGCCTTCGCCGACTTCAACATGGCCATCAAGCTCGACGGCAAGAACGCTGAGGCGTGGTCCAACCAGGCGCTGATCTACGAACGGCGCGGCGATAAGGTCAGGGCCGCGAAATCCTACCGCGAGGCCGTGCACCTCAATCCGACCTACCAGCCGGCCAAGGACGGCCTGGCCCGCACCAGCGCCGGCTGATCGGGCCGGTTTATCGGGCGGCCCCTTTCCGCACTCCGACAACCCTGCGTTTACCCTTGCCTTGCTGGCGCCAAGTTTTCGGCGGAACGCTCGGCGTGCTCAGCCGTTTGTACAAGGCAATTTCGAAAGGACCTTCCCATGATCAAGAAACTCGCCTGTGCCGCTGCTCTCGCCACGATCGTCGTTGCCGCTCCCGCCAGCGCCAGCAAGCTCCAGCTCGGGGTGCTCGACTGCACCATCGATGGCGGCACGGCCTATCTCGTCACCTCCAACAAGGGTGTTTCCTGCGTCTTTCGTCCGCATCGTGGCGGCCCCTCCGAAGTCTATACCGGGGTGATTTCCAAGCTCGGCGTCGATGTCGGCCGGACGCATCAGGGCCAGCTGGTCTGGGCGGTTCTGGCGGCGACCCGCAACCACGACGAAGGCGACCTTGCCGGCAGCTACTATGGCGTGAACGCCGAGGCCAGCGTGGTCACCGGTGGCGGCGCCAATCTCCTGGTCGGCGGCCTCGACAGCGCCTTTTCGCTGCAGCCGCTCAGTGTCCAGGCACAGACCGGCGTCAACCTGGCGGTCGCCGTCACTTCGCTGGACCTGATCCACTCGTTCAAATAACGGCGTAGCGCGGCTCCCGAGCGGCGGGGCAGCGTAGGACCTGCGAATAGCTGCCGAAAGTTCATGGATTCCGGCAGGCCCACTCCGCAGAGAATGGGCCGCCCTGATGTTCAAAGTTGCAGCGCTCCAAGGTAACGGCATGGATCCCAGGATCCATGCAGTTACTGTAACCGAAGATTGCGACGATCCAATTTTGCTTGTCTTCGGTCCAACCAGAAATCTCAGCGCCTCGTGATTGTCCCCCATCGCACAAATTTGACATCCGCCCCACCAACGGCGATCAAAACCGCTTGATCTCAACTACGGTTGAGGTTCTAGAAGTCCTCCCCATACTGCGGCATGCGCTCATTTGGACGTGAAGAACGCTCGAATACTTTAGACCAGCTTGGGGGACTGGATGATCAAAACAAGCAAAAACAGGGTCGATTGGCGCGCGCTGTGGGCGAGCGGCGACCTCGCGCGCTTCTGCTTTATCAGCCTCGGCATCCTGCTGCACGCCACCAACGAAACGATGGTGGCAACGATCATGCCGGCCATGGTCGGCGAACTCGCCGGCGTGCAGCTGGTCGGCTGGTCGCTGGCGATCTACGAGCTCGGCGCCATCGTTGCCGGTGCGGCCGCCGGACGGCTGGTGAGCTATGTCGCGCTGCGCACCAACATGATGGTCGCAGCAATGCTCTATGCCGCCGGCGCGCTGGTCTGCGCCACCGCGCCTTCGATGCCGCTGTTCCTCTGCGGCCGCCTGATCGAAGGGCTCGGCGGTGGCGCGCTGGTGTCGCTGGCCTTCGTCTCGGTCGAGCGGCTGTTTGCCCGCGCGATCTGGCCGCAGCTTTTCGGCGTCATGTCGGCGATCTGGGGTGTCGCCGCCTTCAGCGGGCCGGTGCTCGGCGCGGTCATGACCGAATTGCTGTCCTGGCGCTGGGCCTTCGGCGTCTTCACCCTCGGCGGCACGGCCATGGCGCTGGCAAGCTTCCTCGTGCTCGATACGCCTGAAGCAATAAGGCCGCAGACGACGGGCGGCTCGGCGCCGCCCTTCCCCTTTGCAGCACTTGGCTGCCTTGCCGTCAGCGTCGTGCTGATCGCCACCGCCGGCGTCGACATCGCCCTGCTGCGCTCGTCGCTGCTGCTCACCCTCGGCCTGATCGGCCTGGCGCTGTTTATCTATATCGACGCACTGAAGCCGCGCTCGCGCCTGTTCCCGTCGCGGCTGTTTTCATGGCGCTCGCCGGTCGGCGCGGGCATGACCATGGTTGCGGCGTTCTCGATGGCGACCTGTTCGTTCGCGGTCTACGGACCGCTGCTCCTGACCAGCCTGCACGGTATTCCGATCCTCACCACCGGCTACATCATCGCCGCCGAATCGATCGCCTGGTCGATCCTGTCGATCCTCGTCGCCAATGCGCCGCCGGAGCGCGAACGGCTGATTATCGTCGGCGGCGCGCTGATGATCGCCGCGGGCGTCGCCGGTTTCGCCTATACGGTGCCGGCGGGCTCGATCCCGTTGATCCTGCTTTGCGCTTTGCTGCAGGGCGGCGGTTTCGGCATTGCCTGGCCGTTCGTCACGCGTGTCGTCGTGGCATCGGCGCGGGAAGGCGAGCACACGATCGCCTCGGCCGCTGTGCCGACCATGCAGCGCATCGGTTATGCCGTGGGTGCGGCACTGACGGGCATCGTCGCCAACGCCAGCGGCTTTTCCGAAGGCCTGAACCGCGAGGCCGCGGCAAACGTCGCTACCTGGCTGTTCCTCGCATTCGTGCCGCTCGGCATCCTGGGATGCCTTGCCGCCTTGCGGATTTCGGGGGCGAGCGACACGAAGCCGGCGAAGCTGCCAATCTCCGTGGGTGAGATTAACTAAACCACCACCGTCTTCAGCCGGCCGGCGATCAGTGCGGCGAGCCGCGTCGCCACCTCGTCCTTGCTCATCTCCGGCCATTCCTCGACGCCGGCCTTCGAGACGATCCGCACCTTGTTGCGGTCGCCGCCCATCACGCCCGGAGAACCGCCTTCATGCGAGACGTCATTGGCAACGATAAGATCGGCACCCTTTTTCGCAAGCTTGGCCTGGGCGTTCCTGACCAGGTCCTGCGTCTCCGCGGCGAAACCGACCACCAGCATCGGCCGCTTTTTGTGATGCCCGACACCGGCAAGAATATCGGGATTTTCCACCATTTGCAGCGCCGGAGGTCCCTCGCCTGCCACCTTCTTGATCTTTTCCCCGGCCGAACTTTGAGTACGCCAGTCGGCAACAGCCGCGACGAACACCGCCGCGTCGGCCGGCAGCAGCTGCTCGACCGCGTCCTTCATCTCGACGGCGGTTTCGACGTGCAGCGTGGCGACGCCGACCGGATCGGCAATGCCGACCGGACCGGAGACGAGACGCACGTCGGCGCCGAGCCTGGCCAGCGCCGCCGCGATGGCGTGACCCTGCTTGCCCGACGAGCGGTTGGCGATGTAGCGCACCGGATCGATCGGTTCATGCGTCGGTCCGGAAGTAACGATGATCTTTCTTCCCGCCAGCGGCTTTGGCCAGCTGTCCAGCAGCGCCTCGACCGCGGTGACAATCTCCAGCGGCTCGGCCATGCGGCCCTCGCCCGCCTCGTTGCTTTCGGCCATCTCGCCTTTCGCCGGGCCGACGAATGCGACGCCGTCCTTACCCAGCATCGCACGGTTGCGGCGGACCGCCGGGTGTGCCCACATTTTCGGATTCATCGCCGGCGCCATCAACACCTGCTTGTCGGTGGCGATGAGCACCGTCGAGGCAAGGTCGTTGGCGTGGCCGTTGGCGAGCTTTGCCATCAGGTCGGCGGTGGCCGGCGCCACGACCACAAGGTCGGCCTCGCGCGACAGCCTGATGTGGCCGATGTCGTGCTCGTCCTGCCGGTCGAACAGCTCGGTGAAGACGTGGTCGGCGGACAGTGCTCCGGCCGACAGCGTGGTGACGAATTCCTGCGCCGCGGCTGTCATCACCACGCGCACCGAAGCACCGCGCTCGCGCAGCCGGCGGATCAGATCGAGCGCCTTGTAGGCAGCGATGCCTCCGCCGATGATCAGCAGGATGCGCTTGCCGGAGAGGACACCTCGCACGACCTGGCTGGGGACCGCGACCACCGGAGCTGCAGGATTCTGCAAGCTTGTCAGTTCGCGCAACGTTTTCTCGATCTGGTCGATGCGGCCGGACGAACCGAGTTGGCCTTCGACCGCTGCGCGGATCATGACCCGCGCCTGGTCTTCCATTGACCGGCCATTCTCCGCAGCCAATCGGCGCAGCATATCCTTGACCTCGTCATCAAGGTTGCGGATCGTGATGCTGGCCATGTGATTGCACTTTATCCAAAATCGCCGAAGGCAATGATAGCAATGCAATCAATTGACAACAAGGCGTTAGAGCAGCTTCCAAGCGATGTACAGCAGGCTCAGCGCGATCACCCACAGCGCCAGCCGGCCGGAGCGGGTGTAGCGCGCCTCGGCCTTGCCGATCGCGTGCGCGGTCCTTTCGTCGAAGCGCAGGCCGTGTTCGGCCATCAGGTCGATCTCACGCGACAGCCGCTCGGTGCGGGCGGCGAGGTCCGGCGCCTGGCGGGCCAGCGCCAGCAGCGCGTTGGCGCCGTCGCGCGCATCGGCCAGCAAAGCGCGCGGACCGAGATTGCGGGCAATCCAGCCGCTGACCACAGGTTCCGACGTCTTCCACATGTTGAAGGCCGGGTCGAGGGTGCGGGCGACGCCCTCGACAACGACCATGGTCTTCTGCAGCAGCACCAGCTCGGATCGCGTCGCCATGTCGAAGAGGTCGGTCACCTCGAACAGCAGCGTCAGCAGCTTGGCCATCGAGATGGTCTCGGCCGGCTGGCCGTGGATCGGTTCGCCGATCGCCCGGATCGCCTGGGCGAAGGCTGCGACATTGTGCTGGCGCGGCACGTAGCCGGCCTCGAAATGCACCTCGGCGACGCGCTGGTAATCGCGCGTGATGAAGCCGTAGAGGATTTCGGCGAGGAAGCGGCGCTCCTTTTTGCCGAGCCGGCCGGCAATGCCGAGATCGACGGCGACGATGGTGCCGTCGGCCTCGACGAACAGGTTGCCCGGATGCATGTCGGCATGGAAGAAACCGTCACGCAGCGTATGGCGCAGAAACGACTGGACGAGGTTGGCGGCAATTGCCTTCAGATCGTGGCCGGCGGCAGCGAGGCCGGCAATATCGTTCAGCTTGATGCCATCGACCCATTCCATGGTCAGCACGTCACGGCCGGTGCGCTCCCAGTCGACCGACGGCACGCGAAAGCCAGGATCGTCCTTGGTATTCTCGCCGAGCTCCGAAAAAGCCGCCGCTTCCAACCTCAAATCCATTTCGATCTTGGTCGTCTGGGCCAGCGTCTCGGTCACCTCGACCGGCCGCAGCCGGCGCGATGACGGAATGTACTTTTCCTGCAGCCGGGCGGCGAGGAAATAGCTCTCAAGATCGCGAAAGAAGCGGCGGCGTACGCCCGGCCGGATGACCTTCACCGCCACTCGGCTAACGACGCCGTCGTGCAGGGTTTCGGCGGTATGGACCTGGGCGATCGAGGCGGCGGCGACCGCCTCGCCGAAACTGACGTAGAGCTCGCCGACCTTGCGGCCGAGCGAGGCTTCTATCGCCGCGACGGCCTCGGCCTTGGGAAAGGTCTGCATCTTGTCCTGCAGCATGGCGAGATCAAGCGCGATATCGTTGCCGACGACGTCCGGCCGTGTCGCCAGGAACTGGCCGAGCTTGACATAGGACGGGCCGAGCCGCACGACCGCCTTGGCCAGCCTGTCGCCGCGCTCATAGGCAAGCGCGCGACGGCGGGTGAATAGACGGGCCATGCGCCAGCCGAATTTCGGCAAGCCGAAGAGCTCGTCACCGGGCAAAGCCGCGATGACGCCCTCGCGCACAAGCACCCAGCCGGCCCGCACGAGCCTGAAACCAGCGCCGATGCTGCTCATGGCTGGGTTTGCCCTGCCGGTTTCCTGAACTGGCGAAAGGCACGTCGGGCTATGAAAATGCGGGCCAGCCTCAAAGCTTCCAGCCCGAATGAAGCGCGGCGATGCCGCCGGAATAATTGCGGAATGAGGCGCGGTCAAAACCCGCGCGCGAGATCATCGCCGCGAAATTCTGCTGATTGGGAAATTTGCGGATCGATTCGACCAGGTAGGAATAGGGCTCGCCATCGCCGGTCACCACCTTGCCGATCCGCGGGATGGCGTTGAACGACCATGCTTCATAGACGTTGTCGAGCAGCGGCATCTCGACCTCGGAAAATTCAAGGCAGAGAAAACGCCCGCTAGGCTTCAGCACGCGATACGCTTCGGCAAGCGCCACATCGATGCGCGGCACGTTGCGGATGCCGAAAGCGATGGTGTAGGCATCGAAAGTAGCGTCGGCAAAAGGCAGTTCCTCGGCATTGGCTTCGACGAAATCGGTATTTGCCGACAGGCCCTTTTTCTCGGCCCGGTCGCGGCCGACGGCGAGCATCGAGCCATTGATATCGAGAACCGTTGCATGAGCGTGCCTGCCGCTCGCCTCGACGATGCGGAAGGCGACATCGCCGGTGCCGCCTGCAACGTCGAGAACGCTCCAGCCCGGCCGCTTCGGAGGATTGAGCCAGGCGACCATGGCGTCCTTCCACAACCGATGCAGCCCGGCCGACATCAGGTCGTTCATCAGGTCGTAGCGGTTCGCCACCTTGTGGAAAACATCATTGACCAGGGACTGCTTGTCGCCTGGCCCTACCCGCTTGAAACCATAGGAGGTTTCCATGCCGCCCGCAGCAGTGGTTCTTTCAACCGACATCGTTTTGATCCGCCATAAAATCGGCGGGACCATAGCCGATCACTGGTGCGGGCGCTATTGTTTAAGGCGCGGTGTTCGGCCGCGCTTCGAAGCAGGTTCCGGAAAAGTGTCACACCGTTTTCCGACAGGAACTTGCGTCATAAGAAAAAGCCTGACGGGATAATCGAATGCCTTTGAAAGCAGAACTGCACTGCCACATCGAAGGGGCAGCGGCGCCTGAACTCGTCCTCCGCCAGGCTGAGAAATACGGCAAGGATGCCTCGCCCTACATCCAGGACGGCTCCTTCGTCTGGCACGATTTCACCTCTTTCCTCGCCGCCTACGACTTCTCCTCCGACCTGTTCCGCACCGAAGAAGACTATGCGCGGCTGGCCGATCATTACCTGACCAGCCTTGCCCGCGACGGCGCCATCTATTCCGAGGTTTTCACCTCGCCCGATCATGCCAGCAAGGCCGGGCTGTCGCCGAAGGCTTATACCGACGCGCTCGGCGAAGGCATGGCACGCGCCAAGGCGAAGACCGGCATCGAAGGCCGTATGATCGTCACCGGCGTGCGCAATTTCGGCGTCGAATCGATCGAGCGGGCGGCTCGTTTCGCCGCCCGCAGCGGGCATCCGCTGGTCACTGGCTTCGGCGTCGCCGGCGACGAGCGGATAGGCGATCTGGAAGATTATGTCAGGGCCTTCGAGATCGCCCGCGAGGCGGGCCTCGGCATCACCGTCCATGCCGGCGAATTGATGGGCTGGGAGAGCGTCGAAGCGGCACTCGACCTCATCCGCCCGTCTCGCATCGGCCACGGCGTGCGCGCCATCGAGAACCCCGATCTCGTGCGGCGCATTGCCGACGAAGGCGTCGTGCTCGAATGCTGCCCCGGCTCCAACATCGCCCTGAAAGTCTTCGACAGCTTCGCCGACCATCCCTTCCCTGCGTTGCGGGCGGCCGGCTGCAAGGTGACGCTCAACTCCGACGACCCACCCTATTTCTGGACCTCGCTGAAACGCGAATACGACATCGCCGCCGAGCATTTTGCCATGGACGACAAGGCGCTCACCGCCGTCACCAGGACGGCCATCGAGGCAGCTTTCGTCGACAGGAAGACCAGGGCGGCGCTGCTGGCGAGGCTCGGCGCCAAGGGCAGGTGAATGGTGAATGGATCGCCCGCGCTTCGGTTCGTCAACCGCGAGTTTTTTCAGCGCAACCAAGGACTCGCAAACCAGTTCACTATTCACTATTCACCATTCACCATTCACTATTCACCTGCGCAGTTGGAGAACACCATGAAGGGCGTCACCGTCGTCGACCATCCGCTTGTCCAGCACAAGCTGACCATCATGCGCAAGAAGGAAACCTCGACGGCCGGCTTCCGGCGGCTGCTGCGCGAGATCTCGCTGCTGCTCGGCTACGAGGTCACCCGCAACCTCGAACTGACCACAACGACGATCGAGACGCCAATCGAGACGATGGAGGCGCCGACGCTGGAGGGCAAGAAACTGGTCTTCGCCTCGGTGCTGCGCGCCGGCAACGGCTTGCTCGAAGGCCTGCTCGATCTGGTGCCGGCGGCGCGTGTCGCCCATATCGGCCTCTACCGTGACCACGACACGCTGGAAGCGGTCGAGTATTTCTTCAAGGCGCCGGGCGACCTCGCCGACCGGCTGGTGATCGTCGTCGACCCGATGCTGGCGACCGCCAATTCGGCGATCGCCGCGATCGACAAGCTGAAGGGCCGCGGTGCCACCAACATCCGCTTTCTCTGCCTGTTGGCGGCACCAGAGGGCCTCGAGCGGTTCACACAGGCGCATCCCGATGTTCCGGTCTTCACCGCTTCCATCGACCGCCAACTCAATGAGAAGGGCTACATCATGCCGGGTCTCGGCGATGCCGGCGACCGCATGTACGGCACCAAATAGATCCGTTTACCGATTGTTTACGCAAACGGCTGGTTTCCGCATTCGTTAAAGCGGCAAACACCATGTCGGACTAAGGATCGGCAACCACAAAGGCCGGTCCATGCTGCGCAAGCTTCTCATCCTTGGCGTGTTTGCCGGAACGTCGGCATCGCTGCCGATCGTGTATCAGTCCAATTCACAGGTAATCGAACGGCTGTTGAAATCAGCCATCGGAGCCAGGCCGGCCGACGACACCCAAGCCGACTTGAATCTCGCCGCCGTTCCGGACAGGCCGGCAACGCCGCAGCCGCTCGGCCGCAAGGTCGTCGTCACCGCGGACGCGCGCGGGCATTTCATGTCCGTCTTCAAGTTGAACGGCCGCCAGATCGACGGCATGATCGATACCGGCGCGACGCTCGTCGCCATCAACACCTCGACTGCGCGCCGGATCGGCATCTCGCTCAATTCGACGGACTTCAGCCATCAGGTCAATACCGCCAACGGTGCGATAAAGGCCGCCGTGGTGACGATCGACCGCCTGCAGATCGGCAAGATCACCGTCGAGGGCGTCGAGGCCGTCGTGCTCGACGACAGGGCGCTGCACACCAATCTGATCGGCATGAGCTTTCTGCAGCGGCTCGAAAAATACCAGGTCGAAGACGGCACGTTGCTGCTGATTCAGTGATCACCCGCGCGGCAGGATCCGCCGGATGACGGTTTTCTCGGTGGCCGGCTTGGAAGTGCCGATCGTATAGGCCGAAAGCACGGCGGCCGCGGCCGCTTCGGCATCCCCAGTATTGCGGGCATGGACCAGCGCCAGCGCTTCGCCGGCCCGCACTTCGGCGCCGACCGGCAACAGCCTGGTGATGCCGACGGCGTGATCGATCCTGTCGTCGGGCCGCGTCCGCCCGCCGCCAAGCCCGACCACGGCAAGCCCGATCTCGCGGGTCGCGATACCGGTGACAAAGCCGTTCGCGCTCGCCTTGACGGCGAATTCCGTTGCCGCCTTCGGCAGATATTTTTCGGGATTGTCGACAAAGTCGGCCGGACCGCCAAGTGCCGCCACCATGCGCCCGAAGATGGCAGCGGCGCGGCCGCCGGCCAGCGTCTCGGCCGCGCGGCGCAAGCCGTCCTGGTTGGACGACACCAGGCCTGCCGATTGCAGCATCTCGGCGGCCAGCGCCAGCGTCACGTCCTCGAGCCGCCGGTCGCGAAAGCGGCCGGTGAGAAAGTCGACGGCGTTGCGCACCTCGACCGCATTGCCGGCGGCGGATGCCAGTGGCTCGTTCATGCCGGTGACCAGCGCCGAGGCCTTCAGGCCGGCGCCATTGGCGACCTCGACCAGGCTGTTGGCGAGGGTCGTTGCGTCGCGCGATTTCTCCATGAACGCGCCATTGCCGACCTTGACGTCGAGTACCAGCGAATTGAGGCCGGCGGCCAGCTTCTTCGACAGGATCGAGGCGGTGATCAGGGGCACTGATTCGACCGTTCCCGTCACATCGCGGATGGCGTAGAGCCTGGCGTCGGCGGGTGCCAGATCGGCGGTCTGGCCGATGATGGCGCAGCCGGTTTCGAGCACGGTCTTGCGGAAGCGCGCAACATCCGGCTGGCTGATATAACCGGGGATCGCATCCATCTTGTCCAGCGTGCCGCCGGTATGGCCCAGACCCCTGCCGGAAATCATCGGCACATAGGCGCCGCAGGCAGCGACGATCGGCGCCAGCATCAAGGAGACATTGTCGCCGACGCCGCCCGTCGAATGCTTGTCCGTGACCGGGCCGGGCAGATCCGACCAGTCGAGCACATCGCCGGAATCGCGCATCGCCATTGTCAGCGCCACCGCCTCGTCGCGGCTCATGCCGTTGAAGAATACCGCCATAGCGAAAGCGCCGACCTGCGCGTCGGTGACGGTGCCGGCGGTCAGGCCGTCGATGAAGAACGCTGTCTCCTCAGCCGAGAGCTTCTGGCCATCGCGCTTGCGGCGGATGATTTCCTGGGGAAGCATCAGGCTTCGATCCTGTGCTCCGGGAGCCCGTCCTGAAAAACGCGCTGCAGAATGGTCGCCAGCCGCGCGCCGCCGACCGGCGCCATGTCCTTGGTCTCCTGGTGCGACAGCTCGGCTCCGGTCATGCCGGCGGCAAGGTTGGTCACGACAGAACAGGCGGCGACGCGCAGGCCGAGGAAGCGGGCGAGAATGACCTCCGGCACCGTCGACATGCCGACCGCGTTGGCGCCCATGACGCGCGCCATGCGGATCTCGGCCGGCGTCTCGAAGCATGGGCCGGAGAACCACATATAGACGCCCTTGTGCAGCGTTGTACCGGTGGCCTTCGCCGCCTGCTCGATGGCGGAGCGGAGACCGGCGTCATAGGCTTCGGTCAGGCCGACGAAACGGCGGTCGCTCGGCTCGCCGATCAGCGGGTTGGAGCCCGAGAAATTGATGTGGTCGGTGATCAGCATCACCGAGCCCGGGCCCATCCCGGGATCGACCGAACCGGCGGCGTTGGTGAGGATCAGCCTGGAGATGCCGAGACCGGCGAGCACCTCGAGTGCCGGCCGCATCGCCGCTGCGTTGCCGTGCTCGTAATAGTGTGCGCGGCCGGACAGCATCAGCACCGGTGTGCCGGCAAAAAGCCCCGCTACCACCTCGCCGGCATGGCCGCTGACGCCGCTTCGGGGAAACCCCGGCAGGTCGGCGTAGGAGATGCGCACCGCATCCTCGACCTGGTCGACAAGCCCGCCAAGCCCTGACCCCAGCACCAAGGCGGTGGTCGGCGCCAGCCCGTCCAGCCTTTCGACGAGGTGATCGAGCGCTTCCTTCATTTCAGCACATCGCCTTCAAACCCGTATGGCAACAACTCGCCCATGGTCACGGTCTCGACCACGCCGCTATCATCGCAGAGATAGAACTTCGTTTCCGGCCGGCAGAATTCGGCCAGCCGCTGCCGGCAACCGCCGCAGGGCGAGCATTTTGCCACGCGTTCGGCGATCACGGCGATTTCCGTGATCTTGCCGCCGCCGCCCATGATGTAGTTGGCAAGTGCGGTGGTTTCGGCGCACCAGCCCTCCGGATAGGACGCGATCTCGACATTGGCGCCGGTGAAGACGCGGCCGTCCTCGGTACGCAACGCCGCGCCGACCGGAAATTTCGAATAGGGCGCATAGGCCTTGGCCATGGCGGCTTTCGCCGCTTCGAACAGATCATGAGCCATGATAAATCAGCGTTCCTTGACATAAGGCACGCCGCCGGCGCGCGGCGGGATTGCCTTGCCGATGAAGCCTGCAAGCAGGATGACGGTCAGCACATAGGGCAGCGCCTGCATGAATTGCACCGGCACCTTGCCGATCAGCGGCAGAGGCGTGCCTTGCAGGCGGATCGACGCCGCGTCGAGGAAGCCGAACAGCAGGCAGGCGAACATGGCGTTGACCGGTTTCCATTTGGCGAAGATCAGCGCGGCCAGCGCGATATAGCCCTTGCCGGCGGTCATGTCCTTCACGAAGCCGCCATTCTGCACCATCGACAGATAGGCACCTGCAATGCCGGTGAGCACGCCGGTGCAGATCAGCGCCCGGTAGCGCAGCCAGGCGACGGATATGCCGGCGGTATCGACCGCGGCCGGGTTCTCGCCGACGGCGCGCAGGCGCAAGCCGAAGCGGGTGCGAAACAGCACCCACCAGGTGAACGGCACGGCCAGGAAGGCGAGATAGACCAGCACGGAGTGGCCGGAGACGAGTTCCGAATAGATCGGCCCGAGGATCGGCACGCTCCTGAGCGCTTCCGCGCCCGGCCAGATGATCGCCTCGAAGCGCTCGCCGGCGGCCAGCGCCGGCGTGCGCCCGCCTTGCTGGAACCAGGCCTGGCCGAGCATGATCGTCGATCCGGCGGCAATGAAATTGATCGCGACACCAGAGACGATCTGGTTGCCGCGATGGGTGATCGAGGCAAAGCCGTGGATCAGCGCGAAGGCAACCGAGATGAGGATGGCCATGCCGAGGCCGAGATAAGCCGAGTGGAAGACCGAGGCGGCGGCCGCACCGGCGAAGGCGCCGACCAGCATCTTGCCCTCGAGCCCGATGTCGAAGACGCCGGCCCGCTCCGAATAGAGGCCGGCGAGGCAGGCGAGCAGCAAGGGGACCGACAGGCGGATGGTCGAGTCCAGGACCTGCACGATGGCGTTGAAGAAATCCATCTCAGGCGCCCTTCCCCTTGACCGCTTCCATGCCGACCGATCTCGGGCTGAGCGAGGCGAACAGCGCCTGGACGTAGGGCCGGAACATATGCTCGAGCGCGCCGGCGAACAGGATGACGAGGCCCTGGATGATGACGATCATGTCGCGGCTGATCGCCGGCATCTCGAAGGCGAGCTCGGCGCCGCCCTGGTAGAGCATGCCGAACAGGATCGCCGCCAGCACGATGCCGACCGGGTGCAGGCGGCCCATCAGCGCCACCGCGATGCCGACGAAACCGGCGCCCGAAACGAATTCGAGCGCGACATTGTGCTGGTCGCCCATCGTCGGGTTGAGCGCCATCATGCCGGCCAGTGCGCCCGAGATCATCATCGCGATGATGATGATGCGTATCTCCGAAATGCCGGCATAGCGCGCCGCTTTCGGGCTGTGGCCATAGGTGCGCATCTCGTAGCCGAGCTTGGTGCGCCAGATCAGGGCCCACACCAAAAAGGCCATTGCCAATGCCAGCAGCGAGCTGACGTTGAACGGCGCCGAGCGGATCTTGGCGCCGAACAATTCGATGACCCAGTTGAGCTTCGGCAATTGTGCGCCTTCGAGGAAGGTGCGCGTCTGCGGCGCCATCGAGCCGGGCGGCTTCAGCATGCCCACCAGCGCATAGACCATGACGCTGGCGGCGATGAAATTGAACATGATGGTAGTGATGACGATGTGCGAGCCGCGCTTGGCCTGCAGATAGGCCGGGATCAGCGCCCACAGCGCGCCCATTGCCGCGGCGGCGATAATGGCAATCGGGAAGGTCAGCCACCAGGGCAGCACGCTGTCGAAGGCCAGGCAAACGATGCCGATGCCGAGACCGGCGATATAGCCCTGGCCCTCGCCACCGATGTTGAACAGGCCGCAATGCGCCGCAACCGCCACCGAAAGCCCGCTGAAGATGAAGGTGGTGGCATAGAAAAGCGTGAACGCGATGCCTTGGCCGCGACCGAATGCACCCTCGACCAGGACGACCGCTGCGCGCAGCGGGTTCTCGCCGACCAATATGACGACGAAGCCGGCAACGACGAAGGCGACGAACAGATTGATCAGTGGGATCAGCACGTAATCGGCCCAGGCCGGCAGCTTGGCATAGGGAGTGCTCACTCGGCGGCCTCCCGGTGCTCGACGCCGGCCATCAGCAGGCCGAGCTCGCCCTCGGTTGCGTCGGGGCCGCGCTCGCCGACGATGCGGCCGGCAAACATCACTAGAATGCGGTCGGAAAGCGAGCGGATCTCGTCGAGCTCGACCGAAACCACCAGCACCGCCTTGCCATGGTCGCGCATGGCGATGAGGCGCTTGTGGATGAATTCGATGGCGCCGACATCGACGCCGCGCGTCGGCTGACCGACGATCAACACGCCGGGATCCTGTTCCATTTCCCGCGCCAGCACGATCTTCTGCTGGTTGCCGCCGGAGAAATTGGCGGTCTTGAGGCGGCAGTCGGCTGGGCGGATGTCGTATTTGACGATCTTGTCCCTGGCATCGTTACGGATGGCGTCGATGTCGAGGAACAGCCCCTTCAGATAGCGCTCGTCGTCCTGGTAGCCGAGGATCGAATTCTCGTTCTCCTCGAAGGCCAGCACCAGGCCGACGTGATGGCGGTCCTCCGGCACATGGGCGAGGCCGCGCTCGCGCAACTCACCGGGATCGGCGGCGCCGGTGAGGTCGATCGGCTTGCCGTCCAGCATGACCGAGCCCGACACGGCGTGCCTGATGCCGGAAATCGCCTCGAGCAGTTCGGATTGCCCGTTGCCGGCGACGCCGGCAATGCCGACGATCTCGCCGGCATGGACGTCGAAGGAGACGTCGTCGACCATTGTGACGCCGCGGGAATCCTTCACCGTCAGGTTCTTGACCGCGAGCTTGACGCCGCCGGCCTTCGCCTCGCCCTTCTCGACGCGCAGCAGCACACGCCGGCCGACCATCAGTTCGGCCAGCTCCTCGACTGTGGTCTTCCTGGTTTCGCGTGTCGCCACCATCGTGCCTTGGCGCATCACCGAGACCGTGTCGGTGATCGCCATGATCTCGCGCAGCTTATGGGTGATCAGCACGACCGTCTTGCCCTGCTCCTTCAACTGCCTGAGGATGCGGAACAGATGGTCGGCCTCGGCCGGCGTCAGCACGCCTGTCGGTTCGTCGAGGATCAGGATCTCGGCGCCGCGATAGAGGGCCTTGAGGATTTCGACGCGTTGCTGCAGGCCGACCGGCAACTCCTCGATGATCGCGTCCGGATCGACTTCGAGCCCGTATTCGCGCTCGAGCCGCTCCAGCTCGGAACGCGCCTTGGCGATGCTCTTCTTCAGCAGCGCATCGCTTTCGGCGCCGAGAATGACGTTTTCCAGCACCGAGAAATTGTCGACCAGCATGAAGTGCTGATGCACCATGCCGATGCCGAGCGCGATCGCATCGTTCGGCGTCTTGATCGATGCCGGCTGGCCGCCGACACGGATTTCGCCGGAATCGGCCTGGTAGAAACCATAGAGGATCGACATCAGCGTCGACTTGCCAGCGCCGTTTTCGCCGACGATGCCATGGATGGTGCCGCGCATAATCTCCAGATTGATGTCGCGGTTGGCGCGCACGGCGCCGAAGCTCTTGTCGATGCCGATCAGCTCGATTGCGGCTTGCGCCATGCAGCCTGTTCCCACTGTTATTTTTTTACCGCTTGGTCAAACGCCTAGCATGACGCCCAGTCTGTGCCAATTGGGTCTGTGCCAATTGGCCGGAGCAGGGTTCACTCTCGACAAATCCCGCCATGCTTGTCAATTTCCAACGTGGCCGCAGCCTGCACAATCGTCTGATCGAGGATTTCAAATGACCATGCCCGAGGACCGGCTGACTACGCTGGAAATCCGCGCCGCCGAGCAGGAGAAGACCATCGAGGAACTGTCCGGCCAGATCGCCGAGCAGTGGAAGGTGATCGAGCGCATGCAGCGCAAGCTCGACGCGCTGGCCGAGCGCTTCCTGGCGCTGGAGGAACAGGCCGCACCCGACGTGCCGGTAACCAAGCCGCCGCACTGGTGAGCGGCTGAAATGTAAAACCGCCGGGCTTTCACCCGGCGGCTCGGCAGTCTGCAATGTCGATCAATCAATACGGGCAGGCATTGTCCGACATGTAGTCGTGCACCTTGATGGTGCCGGCGATTATGTCGGCCTTGGCTTTTTCGACCGCCGCTTTCATCGCATCGTCGACAAGCGCCTTGTTGTTGTCGTCCATGGCGTAGTCGACGCCGCCTTCCTTGAGGCCGAGATCGTTGACGCCGGCCGTGAACTTGCCGTCCTTGGCATCCATGAAGGTGTTGTAGACGGCAACGTCGACGCGCTTGACCATGGAGGTCAGCACCTTGCCGGGCTGCAGGCCGTTCTGGTTGGAATCGACGCCGATGCCGAGCTTGCCGGCGTCGGCCGCTGCCTGCAGCACACCGACACCGGTGCCGCCAGCCGCTGCGTAGACCACGTCGGCGCCCTGGTCGATCTGCGTCTTGGCGATCTCGCCGCCCTTGGCCGGATCGTTCCAGGCTGCCGGCGTATCGCCGGTCATGTTCTGGATGACGTCGGTGGCGCCGGCCGCCTTGGCGCCGCCGACATAGCCGCAGCCAAACCTGCGGATCAGCGGAATGTCCATGCCGCCGACGAAGCCGACCTTCTTGGTCTTGGAAGCCATCGCCGCCATCACGCCGACGAGGTACGAGCCTTCCTGCTCCTTATAGACCAGGGAGCGGACATTGGGCTTGTCGACGACCATGTCGATGATGGCGAATTTGGTGTCGGGGAACTCGGTGGCGATCTTGTCCAGCGCGTCCGCCCAGGAAAAACCCGCCATGACGATCGGATTGCGGCCGTCCTCGGCGAAACGGCGCAGCGCCTGCTCGCGCTGGGTGGCATTGCTGACCTCGAATTCCACATAGGGGATGCCGGTCTCGGTCTTGAACTTTTCGGCGCCGTGGAAGGACGCCTCGTTGAACGACTTGTCGAACTTGCCGCCGAGATCGTAGAGGATCGCGGGTTGAATGTCCGCGGCGAAGGCCGGAAGAACCATTGCAGCTGCGGCCATAAGGCCGAGAACGATACGTTTCATGTGATCCACACCCCTGTCGGTTATTTGTCCATTATGCACCGCATGCCGGCCCGGTTCTCCGGCGGGCATGCGGCGTCAGGCAGGAGTGTCTTCCTCCCGCTTCGGGTCAATCTGGCACGGCCCGAAACAAAATTCACGTGGAATTTTGACCCCTTGGAAAAGCATGGCGCCGCAACGCGGCGCCACAGCATATTCATTGCGTCAGGGGCATAAAATCAGGCGGAGACGGCGGCCGGAATGGCGCAGGAGACGCCGGTTCCCTGCAGGCCGCAATAGCCGTAAGGGTTCTTCGCCAGATATTGCTGGTGGTCTTCCTCGGCGAAGTAGAATTCCGCCGCCGGTGCGATCTCGGTGGTGATCTTGCCGCGTCCGGCACCGCGCAGCGAGGCCTCGTAAGCATCGCGCGAGGCGATCGCAGCCTGGTACTGCGCGTCATTGAACGTATAGATCGCCGAGCGGTAAGTGGTGCCGACATCATTGCCCTGGCGCATGCCTTGCGTCGGGTCGTGACTTTCCCAGAACAGCTTCAAAAGCTCGGCATAGGACACGATCTTCGGATCGTAGACGACGAGCACGACTTCGGCATGGCCGGTGAGCCCGGTGCAGGTTTCCTGGTAGGTCGGATTGGGCGTCACGCCGCCGGCATAGCCGGCCGCCGTGACCCAGACGCCCTCGACCTGCCAGAACAGGCGCTCGGCGCCCCAGAAGCAGCCCAGGCCGAACATCGCCGTCTCCAGCCCTTTGGGATAGGGACCTTTGAGCGGCCTGTTCGAGACGAAGTGCTTCGATGCAGTCGGGATCGGCCGGTCGCGGCCGGGCAGCGCCTCGGAGGGCTTCGGCAGGTTGAGCTTCTTGTTCAGCATGTCGCTGAGAAACATAGTGCGGTTTCCTTTTCTTCTTGGTTGAGCTTTTCCCGGTCCACGAACGCAGGGTCCGGGAAAGCTGGAATTTCAGGTCGCGGCAAACCGCCCGCTGGGGCGCTGCCGCCTGTAGCCGATGGCGTAAAGAATGAACGCCAGCACCGCGAACACGGCGAAGCCGGGCTGGCTGAGCACCCAGGCGATGGCGCCATCCCACAGCAGCGGATTGACCTTGTCGCGGACGAAGCTTTCGAAGGCGCTGCGCGTATCCGGCGAGACCGCAAGCCAGCTGGTATTAAGCGGGGTCATCACCAGCGCCGAAGCCGCCACCGAGCGGGTCGCATCGAGCACGGCCATGATGACCGAAACCGACAGCGCGACCATTGCAGCGAGACGAAAGATGAAGCGGAACATCCAGACCCTTCCTCCCCAGGAGATTATCAGAATGTCGTGTCGGACTGTTAGATAGGATCTACTTGCTTCGCCTGCAATCGCGACACGCGAAGTTGAACCCGCGACCGCCGGTTCGGCGGAACCGGCGGCGCGCCGGACGGCGAGCACACCTCGGCCGCCCCTTTCGATAGGCTCCCTACCGGTGCACCGGTAACATGGGGTGAGCATCCGTATCCGGCAAAGCGAATAGACTATCGTTATGTCTTGGCATTCGGCACCGGATCGACTAGATGAGCCCCGCGCCTGTTGCTTTGACGGCTCAGGTGCGGGAAAGGGTATCCGCTGGTCGACGGCGCCCACGGCCGGAATTCCGGTCCGGAATCCCAAAGGAGATGCATCTCCCCAACCCGCGCGGCGAAACCGGCCGCGTCGAAAATGCTAAAGACGGAGAGGTGGCCGAGTGGTTGAAGGCGCACGCCTGGAAAGTGTGTTTACGGGAAACCGTAACGCGGGTTCGAATCCCGCTCTCTCCGCCAGCTAGCTTCCTTAAAAATCTTTTGTATTCAAAAACTTGGCAGCAGGCCTTGACCGCCGCGGATCGAAACATATCTCAAACTGTGTAACAAACTGTGTAACATCAGAGAGAGCTAATGCGAAGGTCTGTGCCGCCAAGGCCGCATAAGCGGGAAGGCATTTGGTATCTTGTGAGACGGGTGCCGAAGGAATTTGCGGCATTTGATCCCCGCGGATTAGTGCGTATTTCCACCGGGCTCGCTGTCGCTGACGATCCGCGCGGTGTACGAGCTCGTGATGCGGTGCGGAGCCTCGGTGCCGGGCTAGAGGCATATTGGCGAAAACTTGGCGACGGCCAGTCCGCAGAGGCAGCTCAGCGCTTTGAGGCGGCAAGGAAGCGCGCGCGATCGTTCGGACTAACCTATCGAACCAACGAGGAACTGGCAGCGGGGGCACTCGACGAGCTGATGGCCCGCATCAAGCTGCTTGTCGACAGAAATGCGGTTGACGACGCAAAGGACGTGTCCGCGGTGATGGGCGGAGAGCAGCGACCGGCGCTGCGCCTCAGTGGACTCCTCAAGGAGTTCGAGGCAATCGAGCAGCAAAACCTGCTGGCCATGTCTCCCAACCAGATCAAGAAATGGCGCAATCCCAAGAAGCGCGCGCTCGCAAATTTGATTGGCGTCATCGGCGATAAGGAGATCGCTCGTATGACACGGGACGATGCGGTTGCCTTCCGCGAGTGGTGGCAGAAGCGGATCGTCGGGGGCGGCCTCGATATCGGCACAGCCAATAAGGACATCGGCCACATATCCAAGATGCTGCGCGTCGTCGACCTCACGCACCAGCTCAAGCTGGAGCCGATTTTCCAGCACCTGCGCCTTTCCGGTGCAGCTGCGGCGCAACGCGCAGCCTTCACCGCAGAGTTCGTGCAAGGAAAGATCCTCGCCGAAGGCGCGCTGGACGGTCTCAACGACGAGGCACGCCATCTTGTCTATCTTATTGCGGACACCGGACTGAGGCTTTCCGAAGCCGCAAATCTCACCGCAGAAACGATCCACCTCGATCATGAAATTCCGCATGTGCAGGTACGTCCCAACGGGCGTCGCCTGAAGACCGATCATTCAGCACGTGACATTCCGCTGGTCGGCTGCGCGCTTGAAGCGGTCAAGCTCCATCCGAACGGCTTTCCACGTTACCGCGACAAGGCGGCCTCGCTTTCGGCGCTGGTCAACAAAGTGCTTGCCAAAAAGAAATTGCTCCCGACCTCGGAGCATAGCCTTTATAGCCTGCGACACACTTTCGAGGATCGGCTAACGGCAGTAGAGGCACCGGAAAAGGTGACCGCTTCCCTGATGGGGCACAAATGGATCCGGCCGAAATACGGCGCGGGACCATCTTTGGCGCAGAAGCGCGAGTGGCTCCAAAAGATCGCTTTCAAGCCCCCACGACGTTAGCGACGCCAAGTCGCATCCGGCGACAGCGGGGACGCCGAGGCTTTCGGGCATTGTACCCTAAGGAACATCGTTTGGCTCGGGCGATCCTTTGCTCAAGCTGTATGACTTTTGCATTGTTCCGCAGACCCGTCGCGACGACAGACTGCCGGGCCACTGAGTGTCGCCGCCGATCGCATCGCAAAAGCTCAGGACTTTTCGGCTGGCCGTCGATTCCGGCCAACTGCTCGGCCGTTAATTTCACATAATTTCACATTTCAAATAAGACACAAAAGTCGGCCCAGAGCTTACGGCCGAAACGCGCTTAGGCATTGAGATGCGTCGTAATGGGGGCCAGGCTTCCGTGCCGATTCCAAATCTTTTGGCTCTTCGACCGTCCGCTCATCCGTCTTGACTAGTACGAACCTACAGCCTATCTCACCGCCACGTTAGCACTCTCCGCTGGCGAGTGCTAACCGGCTCCGGCAACGGAGAACCCTTCAACCTCCGCACCAGGGATATCCAAAATGGCAAAGTCGAAGTTCCGCCCGCTTCATGACCGCGTGGTCGTTCGCCGGGTCGAATCCGAATCCAAGACAGCGGGCGGGATCATCATCCCCGATACGGCTAAGGAAAAGCCGCAGGAAGGCGAGATCATCGCCATCGGTTCCGGCGCCCGCGACGAAGCCGGCAAGCTCGTCCCGCTGGACGTCAAGGCCGGCGACCGCATCCTGTTCGGC